>JAEINX010000070.1 GCA_016342645.1 Bacteroidales bacterium
GCTGCTTTCGATGGTGAGAAAATGATTGGATCAACAAGAATCAACTCAGAAAATGTTTTTGAAAACGAGCTTCCGGTTTTCAGTACATTAATAAACGGGCAAGGTTACGAAAAAGGCAATCCGATAATCTTAAAAGTATGGTCTGAAAATAATATTTTTTCTCTCGTTTTCACTATGGAAGCAATTTATGATTCTTATATTTCGGATGTTTACCCCGAAGGAGATGGAAAATATAGTATTGTAAATATTACAAAAGGAAGTTCGCCTGAAAACAATACGTTAATTGTTTTTCCTAATCCCGCAACTGATAACATTTCTATAATTTCTCAAATCGAAATAATTAAAGTATCAATTTTCAACTGCCTTGGCCAATCGGTTTACCAAAGCAATATTAACAATACTAATATCCAAATCAATACAAGTAATTTCGATTCGGGTATTTACATAATTAAAATTGAAACCACTAATGGTTTGGAAACTCATAAAATTAAAATTAATTAAAAAGAACTCAAATGAAAAACAAATTATTAATTTTCTCAATCTTATTCCTTAGCCTGTTATTTAATTGTATTCAGCTAAATGCCCAAAACATTTCTGATTTTCTCGTCAATGAACAGGGAAGTCTTAACGGAGCAATGCAATCTACTCCTTCTATTGGTGGAGATGGAAGCGGTAATTTTGTTATTACCTGGCAGGATAGACGTAATGGTCTTGATAATGACATATTTGCTCAAATTCATTTAAAAAATGATACAATAACTTTAAATAATTTTAAAGTCAATGATGAAACAGGAATTATTGATCAAATTGGTCCGACAATAGCAGTCAATCAGGATTTAAATTTTGTAATAGCATGGGCTGAGAAAAAATATAACACATGGACTGTTTACGCCCAACGCTTCTCAGGCGACGGTACTGCTTTGGGAAATAATTTTAAAGTTAATGATGATGAAGGAATTGAAAAGAAAAACCATATTAGCGTTACTATTGATAGCTGTGCTAATTTTGTGATAACATGGGCCGACCTTAGAAATGATGACTGGGATATTTATACGCAGCATTTTTCAAATGAAGGAACAGCAATAGGCGATAATGTGAAAATTAATGATGACTCAGGAAACGCTTTGCAGCTTTGGCCTGCAAGTGTTTGCGATAAAAGTGGCAACCTTGTAGTTAGTTGGGCTGATTGTAGAAATAATAATGGACGCGAAATATTTGCTCAACGTTTTCTACCCGATGGGACTCCTTTAGGAAACAATTTTAAAGTTAATACCGACCTTTATGGGAATAATCATATTCTTCCCGATATTGCCATGGATGCTAATAGCAACTTCATTATTGTTTGGGAAGATAATCGAAATGGATATCCTGATATTTTTGCTCAAAGATATTTATCCGATGGTACAGCCATTGATGATAATTTTAAAATTAACAATGACGTCCCCAATACATCTCAAAGAGATCCTTCTGTTTCATGTGATTTTGACGGAAATTTTATAGTCAGTTGGGATGATAACCGCTTCGATTATCATGATGTTTTTGCTCGCCGCTTTTCAAATGACGGGACACCTTTAGATAATGAATTTAAAGTAAATGATGATTATACAAATTATAGCCAATTCAATGCTGTTGTCTCCTCCGATGCAAACGGAAACTTTTTCATTTGTTGGGAAGATGGCCGTTTTGGTTATAAAGGTGATATTTTTTATCAGAAATACCTGAATGATGGTACTCTTGTTGATATAAATATTAAACTTAATGATGATACAAAAAGTGAAAATCAGGCAGACCCTTCAATAGCTGTCGATGAAAACGAAAATTTTATAATTACCTGGGCTGACTGTCGATCGGGAAATAATGAGATTTTTGCCCAACAGTTTACCTCTGATGGAGTGGCGATTGAAGACAATTTCAAAGTAAGTGATAGTCCCGATTATGGTTGCATTATGCCTTCAATAGCCATAAGCAATGACGGGAAATTTGTTATTACCTGGGGAGACTGCAGAAATGGATATTGTTACGACATCTATGCACAGTTGTTCTCAAATGATGCTACTCCAATAGGAGATAATTTCAGGGTTAGTTATTTAAGCGCATGTATGAATTTTAATCCTAAAGTTGTTTTTAAAAATAATGGCGAATTTATAATAACATGGTCCGATGCCGATGAAGGTAGTTTTGATAAAGAAACGATTCATCATCTTAATAAAAAGAAAATTCAGGATATTATTTTTAACAATGATAGCAAATCATGTGAACCCGATGTATATTTCCAGCTATTCTCCGGTGATGGTACTCCTATTGGAGAAAATGTTTTAGTAAATGATGATATCATTAACACTTATCAAAGTGATCCTTCAATAGCCGTTGATACTAATGATAATTTTATTATTACTTGGCAAGATAATCGTAATGGGCCATGGCACATCTATTTACAACGATTTCTAAGCGATGGTACGCCTGTCGGTGAAAATTTTACGGCAGAAGATATTTTATACCTTGCAAATCAAATATGCCCCTCAATAAGTTTTGATAATTTTGGTAGGTTTACATTAGCCTGGAGTGATTTCCGTTACAATAATCATGATGTATTTTGCCGGAGTTTTTTAAATGACGGCACCCCGCTTGGGGAAAGCTTTCAAGTAAATGATATTAGTGTAAATTCCTATTATTTAACGCCCCAGGTCTCAGCAAGGGCAAATGGTGATTTTATTATTGCTTGGGCCGATTTCCGAAACGGAAGCAATGATATTTTCGCTCAACGATATTTCAACGATGGGCAGGCCTTTGGTAACAATTATCAACTAACGGAAGCAGATGATATGCAACAGTTAATCCCTTCCTTGTTTTTTGGGAACGATAGAATTTTCACTTGCTGGCAGGATAACCGTGGAGGGCAAACAGGCCTAAATGTTATGGCTAACATTAAATATTGGGATAAACTTGAACAAGAAATTTTCTTAGAAGAAGGTTATCAGTTTATTTCTTCAAATATTATTCCTGTTGAAGCAGATATGTTGCTTGTAATGACTGAGATATTAGGAGATAATTTATCATTTGTACGAAACTCACAAGGACAAACTTTGCAAAAAATCGGCCCAAACTGGGTTAACGGAATTGGTGAGTGGATTTTTTCGGAAGGCTATCTTGTGAAAATGCTTGCTGATGATTCGTTTTCAATTGACGGTTCAGTTGTTGATCCTACCACTCCTATTCCTGTTGAACAAGGTTTTCAATTTGTGAGTTATTTCCCCCAAAATCCCATGGATGCTTTGCTTGCTTTTGCAACTATTATGAATGATGATCTTGATTATATAAGAAATACACTTGGGCAAACTTTGAGAAAAATTGGACCGATTTGGGTGAACGGAATCGGAGATTCTCAGCATGGTGAAGGATACCTTGTAAAGATGTTTGCTAATGGTGAAATTACTTACCCTGCTTCAGAAAAAACAAGTGATAATAAAAGCCTCCCCCCTACTCATTTTATCTTTGAAGGTGGAAATGCTGCCGATCCGCTTTATACTCTCTACATTAAAGGACTTGAAATTGGTGATGAAGTTGCTGCTTACGATGGTGATAAACTTGTCGGTGCAATAAAAATAGCATCAAATAATATTTTTGATAATTCTTTACCGGTTTTTAGCACTTTAAATAATAGCAAAGGATATTCAGCAGGAAGCCCAATAAAGTTAAAAGTTTGGGATTCCAAAACCGATAAAATCCTTGAGGTGAAATTTAATATGGAGATAATCTATGAATCATTTGTTTCGGATAACTATCCTTTCGAGGATGGGAAATATAGCATCGTAAATGTATTAAAAGACTCAATGACTTCAGACGAAGAAATATTGGTATTTCCTAATCCCGCAACTGAAAGCATTTCTATTATTTCTCAAAACGAAATAATTAAAGTTTCAATTTTCAATTGCTCTGGCCAATCTGTTTACGAAAAGAAAATTAATGAAGTTAATATTCAAATCAATACAAGTGATTTCGATTCGGGTATATATATTATCAGAATAGAGACTATTAATGGTTTGGAAACACATAAAGTTAGATTTAATTAAACAATCTCCCATATTGTTTTATTTCAAGTATTTATATATTTTTTCTTTTCATTACAGATTTTTTACTATTTTTGGAGAACGATTTACGAAGTATTAATTCATTTGTACCAATGATAAAACAAAAAAAGCTGACCTGTAATAATTTTCGTTTTAATAGGATATTATTATGAAAGATAATGATAAAACAAAAGAACAGCTTATTAAGGAATTATCTGATATGCGACTGAGAGTTGCTAAACTCGAAATTTCTGAAGCCGAACTCAAACAAACAGAGAATTCACTGAATAAGGAACGATCTTTACTTAAAGCACTTATGGATAATATTCCTGACCATATCTATTTCAAGGATGTTAACAGCCGCTTTATTATAATTAATAATTCACTTGCAAAAATATTTAACATTAGCACTCCGGCACAAGCTGTGGGTAAGACTGACTTTGACTATTTCACTGATGAGCATGCCCGCTCAGCGTTCGACATAGAACAGACGATCATTAGTACGGGCCAATCCATTGTGGGAATCGAAGAAAAGGAGACATGGGCAGACAGCCCCGATTCGTGGGTATCAACAACAAAGCTGCCTCTGCGTGATGAAAACGGGAATATTATCGGTATTTTTGGTATATCGCGTGACATCACCGATCACAAAAAAGCTGAGGAAACATTACTTGAGAGCGAAACCAGATATAAAGAATTGTTTGATAAGATGAATAACGGGGTTGCCGTTTATGAAGTCAGAGATGACGGAAATGATTTTATTTTCAAAGATTTCAATAAAGCTGCTGAAAGTATAGATAATGTAAAAAGGGAAGACCTTATCGGAAAAAGCATTTTTGAGATGATGCCCGAAGTAGAAAAATTTGGCCTTATTGATGTATTTCGTAAGGTATGGAAAACAGGCGAACCCGTACATTTTCCGGTTATGTTTTATGAAGATTTAAAACGGAAAGGATGGTACGAAAATTTCGTTTATAAATTACCGTCCGGAGAAATCGTTACAGTTTACAATAATATCACCGAACGCAAACAGTCGGAGATAATTAACAGAATTCAATATAATATTGCCAAGTCTGTGGTTAAGTCCGAAAATGTAGAACAATTACTCAGCCTTGTCAATAGTGAATTATTCCAATTATTAGAAATTACAAATTTCTTTGCAGCTTTTTATCAACCCGTAAGCAACACACTGAAAAAGATGGAATGGGTTGATGGGAAAGTTGAATTCGAAGAATTGAATGCAGAGAAATCATTAGCCGGCTATGTGATAAAAACAGCAAAAACAATGCAATTGAACAAACATGAAATTGCAAAACTGGCAGAAGAACAAAATATACCTATTACGAATCCATCGGTTGAATGCTGGTTGGGAGTACCACTTATTGTTGACAAAAAGGCCATTGGAGTCCTCGTAACTAAGAATTATACTAACCCTAAAGCCTGCGGATCCGTTGCGAATTTGTTCGAACAACTTGCCCTTGATGTAAGTATCTTTATTGAAAAGGTCGGAATTATGAATGATCTACATATTGCCAAAGTAAAAGCGGAAGAAAGCGACCGATTAAAATCAGCCTTCCTCGCCAATATGAGCCACGAAATACGTACTCCTATGAATGGAATTCTGGGCTTTTCCGAATTATTGAGAGAGCCTAATCTTACAGGTGAAGAGCAGCAAAAATACGTTGAAATCATTCAGAAGAGCGGTGTCCGCATGCTCAATATCATCAACGATATTGTTGATATTTCGAAAATTGAAGCTGGGCTGATGAAACTTGACATCATTGAGTCGAATATAAATGAGCAAATTGAATACATTTATACTTTCTTTAAGCCCGAGGTTGAAGCTAAAAAAATGAAGCTTTTCTTTAAAAACACCTTGCCTGAAAAAAAAGCCACCATTAAAACTGACCGTGAGAAAGTTTTTGCCATTCTGACCAACCTTGTTAAAAATGCCATTAAATATTCCAACAAAGGTTCAATTAAAGTTGGTTATGTTTTGACGAATGAACATTTTAAAGATAAGGCACACCCTGTCCCTTCTTTGCAATTTTTTGTCAAAGATACAGGTATGGGGATTCCAAAAAACCGGCAGAAAGCAATATTTGAACGTTTTATTCAGGCCAATAATGAAGATAAAAAAAATATCCAGGGAGCAGGATTGGGTTTGGCAATTTCTAAAGCGTATGTAGAAATGCTGGGTGGAAAATTGTGGGTGGAAAGTGAGGAAGGCATTGGTTCAAACTTTTATTTCACTTTACCATATAATCCCCCGGAAGAAAAAATAAGTGTTGAAGATGATGTTGTGCCTGATAAGGCTGATTATATGGTTGGCACTGAAGTTTCAGGACTGAAAATATTAATTGTAGAGGATGATAATGCATCGGATCTACTTATTACGATTGTCGTTAAAAAGTTAAGCAGGGAAATTATTAAAGGGAAAACAGGGCAAGAAGCCATTGAAGCATGTCGCAATAATCCTGATATTGATTTGATATTAATGGATATTCAAATGCCCAAAATGAATGGTTATGAAGCTACAAGCCAAATACGAAAATTTAATAAGGATGTAATCATCATTGCACAAACTGCTTATGGATTATCTGGTGACAGGGAAAAAGCATTGGAAGCAGGTTGTAACGATTATATTTCAAAACCCATTAACAAAAAAGAATTACAAGCACTGATTCAAAAGTATTTTAAAAAATAAGTTTATACTAAAATCATTCATCTGTTTATTTTCTCTCCAAAAGCCTCAAAAGTTTATTGGCAATGTTTTCAGCTTTTAAACCATATTTTTTCATCAATTCATCGGCCTTCCCTGATTCTCCAAAACTATCATTTATTCCAATAAAATCCATCGGAACAGGGAAATTTTTAACAACAACCTCTGCCACAGCTCCGCCCAAGCCACCTATTATTTGGTGTTCTTCGGCTGTTAAAATTGCACCGGTTTCGGTTGCGGCTTTAATAATAGCATTCGAGTCAATTGGTTTTATGGTGTGCATATTAATTACTCTAACATTTATTCCCTTGTTTTTAAGAAAATAAGCAGCTTGCAGGCTTTCCCACACAAGATGTCCGCTTGCAATTATAGTAGCATCGTTTCCATGATGCATTTCCTGGGATTTCCCAATTTCGAAACTCATTTCAGGTAAAGTAAAATCAGGAACACCCTCACGCCCGAAACGTATATAAACAGGGCCTGAAACTTTTTCAACTGCTGCTTCCACTGCAAGTTCGGCTTGAGTTGCATCGCAAGGTGAAACTACGGTCATGTTTGGCAAAACACGCATAATTGCAATATCTTCCAAAGCTTGATGAGTTGCCCCATCCGGCCCGACTGAAATCCCGGCATGTGCTCCCCCAATTATTATATGCAAATTATTATAGCATACAGAAATACGAATTTGATCAGTGGTTCGTAAAGCTGCAAAAACTCCATAAGTTGAAAATACGGGAATTTTACCTGACAATGCCATTCCGGCAGCTACACCTATGCAATTTTGTTCGGCAATTCCAAGTGAAAAAAATCGCTCGGGGAATTTTTCGGCAAAATAATTCATTCCAACTGAAGCTGTAATATCAGCACCCAATCCGACAAGTTTTTGGTTTTTACCTGCTTTTAAAACTCCTTTTCCAAATCCGGTTTTTGTCGGTATTATTGATTTTAATTTAAATTCTTGCATATTAAATAGATAAAAAATAAAAAATAAAAAAATTGGAACTTAATTTAAATCCTCAATTTCGATAAGAAAATCACTAAGCTGATCGCTTGATGGAGCTTTTCCATGCCAACGATAGTCGCCTTCGATACTTTTTACGCCTTTTCCCATCTTTGTTTCGGCAATTATTACGACCGGTTTGTTTTCAGATAATAAAGCAAAATTATAGGCTGCTATCAATTCTGAAATACTGTTTCCATTGCAATTGACAACTTCCCAACCAAAAGCCTTCCATTTGTCGGTCAATGGTTCTATTTCCATTACTTCCGAAGTTTTGCCATCAATTTGAACTCCGTTTCTATCAACAAGGGCAATCAAATTATTTAATTTATAATGAGCTGCCGACATGGCTGCTTCCCAAATCGAACCTTCCTGCAATTCACCATCACCGTGAATTGTAAAAACTTTCCAATTTTTTTTATCCATTTTTGCTGACAGAGCCATTCCAACTCCAACCGACAAGCCCTGCCCTAACGAACCTGCCGACAATTCGATACCTGGCAAAGCATGATCGCGGCCGGGATGTCCCTGTAAACGAGAACCTAATTTTCTTAAACTCATCAACTCTTCAACAGGAAAATATCCGGCTTGTGCCAAAGTAGCATAATGAACAGGAGCTACATGGCCAATTGATAACACCAATCTATCTCGATTTTCCCAATTAGGTTTTTCAGAATCAAAATTCAATATTTGAAAATACAAAACCGTAAAAACATCGGCCAGTCCTAATGATCCGCCGGTGTGTCCTGAGCCTGCATTAGAAATACTTTTTATTGTATTTTTCCTTATTTCTTTTGAAATATTTTTTAATTCAGAAATTGTGAATTTTTTATTGTTTATCATTATTATCTTTGTTAGAATTTCAAAATCCATGCATCCTTAAACTTTGAGCTATATTTTTCCAGAACTTTTTTCACTTTTGAAATATCGGAATTATCGGAAATTGATACGCTATATTTTTTATTTCTATATAAAATTTTCAGATTAATAAAATTTCGTTTTTTCAATTGCTCGAATTCATTTTTGGCTTCGCTTTCTTTCGAAAAACTGCCTACAATCAAATAAAATTTCCCTGTTTTGTTTTTGATTATTGAATTTTTGCTTTCTGAAGATTCATTTTCTATTATATTTCCTAAAGGATTACAAAGATCAGGTTTATCCTCATTATCTGTTAGTTCGCCAAGCCACACAAAGGCATAACCTTCGTAAATTCCTACCCCAATTGCGTTCCAATCAAAGTTTTTCCATTTGCCTGATGTTAAAATCATTTCAGATGAAGCTTTTACTTTCTTCCATAAATTAATGACATTTTCAGGCTTAAGCGTATTATCATTTTCAAAATATATTAATTCATATCCTTTATCATTATAATTTGTCAGTTCTTTGGGTTTTTCCCACATACATTCTTGACTTTTAACATATTTATTATAACAACATGCAGTCCAGTTTCCTTTATCCGACCATGAATGTAAATTGCAAATACTTGTGTCGGGATGATATGTAAATATATCTTTTGCATGAGTTCGTGCAACAAAAGAAAGTGAAGCAGATAATGGAATTACTGATAATTCATTTTCGTTTCTGAATTCATTTATCAACATAAACAACTTATACTCATCATCGTTCAAACAATAATCTTTTGGGATACCATCTGAAAAAAGACTCATAGAAAACAAAAAAAATAAAATTATTGTAAAAATATATTTATTCATAATTCAAATAATATTAAAAACCGAAATGAGCTCCAACACCTATTATACTCGGCATACGACTACCATCAAACTGTTGACTTCTATCAATCAAAAGTTCGGTATATACCATGCTTAATTTCCCAAAACTATAACATAAACCGCATGCATAATAATTTATTTTATACAAACCATTATTACTTCCATAGGGTTCCTGATAATTGAATCCCAAATCAGCACTGAATTTCTTATTAAAAATATATATCAAGGTAAATTCAAAACCATAACCACTAAAATAATTACCGAGATTATCAGTAGCATGCTCTGAAAAAACCGAGTAAATACTTCCTATCGTAAACTTTGAATTCTGAAACAAAAAACCGACAATTGCTGCTTCGTCTCCTTTTTTTGGTTGATTAATGTTTGGTTTCTTAACCCCATCACGAACTTTATTAAAAGCAGCTCCAAATGATAATCCCAAATTTGTTTCATACATTATTGAAGCACCGTAAGTATCGGCATATTTTTTATTATTTGTCTTATTAAAAATGCTGTTTCTGTTTTGAACCTGAATCGCCAGTTTTATTGGTCCAAATTTATTTCTATATTGCATGGCGTTAGCAGCTCGCCCGGTACCTGAAATCCCTCCATCAGTTCCATTTGGGTAGGTTCCCTGGGCATCACCACCGTATAGAAATAGCCTGTCTGTAAATCCTCCGATGTCATAATATGGTGCCCATTGCTTTCCCCAAGACAAATTTCCATATTTTGTTTTAATACCTACAAATCCAAGGCGAGAAGAAATTGAATTGTTTTCTTCGCCAACCGCATGGCCCGGATCATCCTTAATTATTATTTTATTGTTATTATCAACCATATTGACACCAACTTCAAGTTGTGCAAACAATGAAACAGATTTACTAATATTTGTTTCGCCTTTGAACCCTAAGCGTGAAGCTCCGTTTTGAATTGTAGAATAACCTTTGGAATTAATGATGGCATGCACTCGTAAACTTCCATAAAAATCGAATTTTTCAAGAATATCTTTTATTTGAACATTTTGTTTTATTGTGTCAGGAAGGGATTTTTGAGCAAAACTGTCTCCAAAACACAAAAATAAACATATTAATAAGAAAAAACTTATATTTAACTTAGATATTTTCATCATATTATCTTTTACATTTTAAAAGAAACCATAATTTTGCATTTTATAACATCACAATAAAAATCTTTATGCTTCATAAAAGCAAATATAAAACTTAAATTATTAAATTATACAAAAGACGGGATAATTTATACATTTTAGAAACAGAGTTATTGACAATCAGAAGTCAGCAATTCACAACCGCTAGTTTATTAACCGGAGACTGACGATTGAAGAGAAAATTCCTAACCTGAACATTTGAAGCAAAAACAAAAGCAATTATTAATTTTAGACTTAATAACCTCATCCCCAACCTCTCTCCTTAAGAAAAGGGGTCGGGGGATGAGGTCAAACAACAATCACGACATATCGAAACACCAAACTTTCTAATAAATTATAACTAGCAATTTTGTTTCCCGAAATTTTCCCATTTGTAAATCGCTTGCATTTTCATCAATTGCAATTGCAAACCTTTCCACATCAATTGATTCCCCTCTAATATCATTTGTATCACCTTTAAATATCATTGTATCATTTCGAACTGCAATTATGTTAGGTGCAACTGTAACTATGTCAGTTTCAATATCAATTACTTTACAATTTTTAGGTTACAATTATCAATAGATAAAAATAAATTGATTAATATATTACTAAAAGTGTAAACTATTTTTTGCTATTTATAAAAAATTCTTATTTTTACATAAAATTTAATCGCAGGAAAGAATATAATAATTAAATAAGTTTATAAAACATGAAAATAGGAATTGAAGGGCAACGCTTATTTAGAAAGAAAAAGCATGGAATGGATGTTGTTGCTTTGGAATTGATTAACAACCTCCAGGAAATTGATAAAAAAAACGAATATGTTTTATTTATCAAACCTGACTCTGATGATCAATGCATAAAAGAAACAGAAAACTTCAAGATCGTCAAGCTTAAAAGCAGGTCTTTTCCGATTTGGGAACAATGCAGTCTTCCGAGAGCCGCACGAAAAGAGGGTTGTGAGATATTGCATTGTACAAGCAATACTGCTCCTTTAAAAACAAAAATTCCGCTTATAGTAACCCTTCATGACATTATTTATTTAGAGCACATTAGCTTACTTACCAAGGCAGGAACATGGTATCAAAAATTCGGAAATATGTATCGCCGCTATGTAGTTCCGAGAATTGTAAAATCAAGCAAAAGAATTATCACCGTTTCTAATTTTGAAAAAAAACGTATAAAAAACTTTTTTAAGCTCCCCGAAACCGACCACAGGTTAGTAGCAATTTATAATGGTGTAGGTGAGCATTTTAAACCTGTAACCGATAAAGAAGAACTAAAAAGAGTTAAAGAAAAATATAATCTTCCCGATGAATTCTTTTTCTTTTTCGGGAATACCGATCCAAAAAAGAATACCAAAGGAGCATTAGAAGCATTTTCAAAATTTATTGCTAAAAGCGACAAAAAGATACCTTTAGTAATGCTTGATTATGATAAAAATGAACTGAACAGCATCTTATCAGATATTGGAGATAAAGACTTAATAAATCATATTCAATTGACCGGATATATTGTAAATACTGACCTTCCGGCAATTTATCAACTTTGTACAATATTTTTATATCCATCATTGCGTGAAAGTTTTGGAATACCTATGCTTGAGGCAATGGGTTGTGGTACGCCGGTAATTACTTCTAATACTTCCTCAATGCCTGAAGTTTCGGGTAATGCCGCTCTGATTATTGATCCTCACAAGCCTGAAGAAATTACCGAAGGTATTTTTAAACTATTAAATGATAAAAAACTTTATAACGAGCTTAGAGAAAAAGGCTTTGAACAAGTTAAAAAGTTTTCGTGGCGAACTATGGCCGAAAATGTACTTAAACTATACGAAGAAGTTTACAAAGAAAATAAAAAATAATAGCCCTCCGGATAATGTAATGTAAGCATTCATTATTCGATGTTTTTTTTAAAAATTTGAAATTCTCAGATGTTACTGAAGAATGAAAATATTGTTTGTATTTCCGACTGCGATTGGCAAAATGTATATATGAATTCCGCAATTGAACTACTCTCTGAAACTGCCAAAAATAATAATGTTCTATACATCGATCGCCAACATACAATTAAATATGTAATCTCCAGCTTCTTTAAATGTAAGAATAGTATTCAAAAATACAGAATATTTGGGTTTCAGAAAAGAATAAGAAATGTTGAAACTCGAAATGGTGCACAGTTAAATGTTCTCACACCATACCCCTCTTTTCCTTCAAATTGGGTAAATAACGATGGAAAGATATATAGGTTAATCCTAAGGTTTAATGCTTTCTTACTAAATAAAAATTTTAAAAAGGCAATAAAACAATTAAAATTTACTCAACCTATATTAATTAATAGTTGGAATCCTTTTGTGGGTATCTTTCTAAATAACGAAATCAATAAGAAATTGGAAGTGTATTTTTGCTGGGACGAAATGCGGCTGGCCCCATATTACAAACCTCATGTGGGGGTAATTGAAGATGAATATGTTAAGAAAGTTGATGCAGTAATTTCAACATCCAAAACACTTGCCGAAAACAGAAGTTCTCTTAGTAAAAATAACTTTGTAATAGAAAATGGTGCCGATTTTAAACTTTTTAATAAAGCATATAAAATCAAATCGAAACTTACTCGTAAACAAAAAACTATTGGGTATATCGGAAGCATTGATTATCGTTTTGATATTGATTTAGTGAAATACCTTGTTCGAAATTCTCCTGAGTTTAACTATATTATTGTTGGCAGAAACGAAAACAGTGAAGCAGTAAATATTTTATCAAAATTTTCAAACGTAAAAATTTACGGCCCTCAAATTCCCGAAAAACTCCCTGAATTTGCTGCTCAGATGGATGTCGGCATTATTCCTTTTTGCCGTCTTGAAGTAATCCGAAGTATGTATCCCATAAAAATTCATGAATATCTTGCTGCCGGTTTAGCAGTTGTGATGACCAATTTTGCTGATTTTTCAGAGCTTGATGATATGATTTTCTCAACCAATAAACCGGAAATTTTCTTAGACAGAATACGCAAAGAAATCAAAACTGACTCTGAAAACAAACAACTTAAAAGAATAAATTTTGCTAAAAACAATTCATGGGAAAAACGTGTCGGGAAATTAAACAAAATCTTGTACGATCTGCTGAAGGAAAAAGAACAAGAACAACAAAAAAGTTTGTAAGTCTTTTTTTATCATTAATTATTTTTTACCTTTCTTTCTATTACCCCACTATTAATTATTTGTTCCGCAACCAATTCGGCCAACTTTGCTGCTCCTTCATTTGTATAATGCACATCATCAGTAAAATAATCTAAGGTTTTTGGAATATTTGCAGCACCATCAACTACATCAATATTATTTTCAATTGCAATTGCTTTTGCGGCTGAATTAAATTTGTCCATAGCCTCGGCTAATGAAGCCGGCGAGGGATAAACACCATTCTCAAAACAATCCAATTTACCGAACCAAAGTCGATCATATTCAGCCTGAGTCATGGTGTCTTTATAAATTGACGGTTGTAAAACCAACACACAATCAACACTATCGCTATTTATATAATGAAATAGTTTTGAAAAATATTTCTTAAAGGGCTTATATGACCTGTATTTCCCGAAAGCAATATCTTCTTCCGATCCTGCTATTTGGTTTAGAAACTCTTTAGATACAGAAGCTGCTGAGTCAGTCAAATTCATAAATGAATAATAAAGCTGTTTTATAAAGTTCTTTTCAAATGTTTCGGGTGCAGGTGGCCTCGCAGCATTTATAGCCGGGCCATAGAAATTACTATAACGGTCATTAAATTCACCCATAGAGAAAAATGGCGATTCAAAAGACCTGTAAATATCATTTATTGAATGCATAACAACAACAAGATCAGGATTAAAATCACTACAATAAGTAATATAATTTATCAATGAATGCTGAGTTGTGTACCAATCCATTCCGGCATTTAAAACCGTGATTTTTCGTGATGGATATGCCTCACTTAAAATATTTTTCAAAACCTGCGGATAACGATATTGTTCCTCTAACCTGTTACACCTTGTCGTTGAACCTCCAAGAGCAATTATTCTAAACTCATTTGTGTCTTTTTCAATATTAACATCAAACTGTGGTGGGGGTGCCTGTAAGAAAGGGTCAAAGGCACGAACAGGGCTTTCTAATTGATAATAATATCTGTAATGAAAAAAGAAATAAATAATTAATAAAATTACTAAAGTTGGAATAACAGAAAATAATAAATTTTTAGCACCTATCTTCTTTATCAAATATCTGATTAAAAAAGGAATAAATATAAGAAAAAAAGCTGTGACAATTGTTATTCCAAAATATATATACGAATAATTAAATATTTGTTTTTCATCTGATTGTTGTAAAAGCATTCCAATTATTATACCGCCAACTATGATATAATAAAAGTATTTTAAAAATCTTTTCATATTAATTACTTTTAGATTGTAAAAGTAGTCAAAATCAATTATGAAATAAAAAAAAATCTAAAATATTATAAAAAACTTTAAATTAGCACACCATATGGAATTGAAAAACGAAAATATTATATGTATATCTGACAGAGATTGGGAAAATATTTATATGAATCCGGCAGTTGAACTGCTCTCGGAAATTGCAAAAAATAATAATGTTTTATATATCGACCGACAACATACAATTAAAGACATTTTTTTAAGAATATTTAAAAACAAAGGTTGTTTCAATATTTGCAGGGTTTTAGGGGTCTGCAAAAGAATCAGATGCATTGAGACAAGAAACGCTGCAAAGTTAAATATCCTTAGCCCCTACCCTTCTATTCCTTTTAATTGGTTAAAATATGTTGGAAAAATTTATAGAGCCATTTTAAGATTTAATGCTTTTCTATTGAAGAAAAATATAAGGAAAGCCATTAGAAAATTAAAAATCAATGACCCGATAATAATTAATAGTTGGAATCCTTTTGTAGGTATTTTTTTATACGGGAAATTTAATGCGAAATTAGAGGTGTATTTTTGTTGGGACGAAATGCGTCTTGCTCCTTATTATAAGCCTTTCGTTGGTGTGATTGAGGATGAATATGTTAAAAAAGTAGATGCTGTGATCTCTACTTCAAAAGCTATAGCCGAAAACCGTAAACTGCTTAGCAAAAATAATTTTGTAGTTGAAAATGCTGCCGATTTTAATCTTTTTAACAAATCCTATAAATTAAAATCAAATCAGGAGCAAAAGCCAAAAGTTGTCGGATACATTGGAAGTATTGATTATCGTTTTGATTCCGAGTTGGTAAAATATTTAATTCAGAACTCACCAGATATTAAATTTCTTATTGTCGGTAGAAATGAAAATCAGGAAGCAATAAATATGCTATCTCGTTTTTCAAACGTTGAAATTCACCCGTCTCAAGTTCCCGAAAAGCTTCCCGAATTTGCTGCAAAAATGGATATTGGAATCATTCCTTTCCGCAGGCTTGAGGTGATCAGAAATATGTATCCGATGAAAATTAATGAATATCTATCGGCAGGTTTGCCGGTTATTATGACCAAATTTGCCAATCTTCCCGAGTTTGATGATATTGTTTTTTCAACTAATAAAGCGGATGTTTTTCTTGAAAGAATTCGTGAAGAAGTAAAAAACGATTCCAAACAAAAACAAATCCAAAGAATTGATTTTGCAAAAAATAATTCATGGGAAAAACGGGCCGAAAAATTCGCTAAAATATTATCGGACTTATTGAAAAAAGCAAAGTAAGGTTGGATTTGAAAATTTTGATTTAGGATTTAATTCCTTGTTAAAATAAATAGAATTTCACTGAAAAAAAGAAGCGAAATTCACAACTTAATCACAATCTTTATTTCATAGATTTTCATCAAAAAAATTCATCGAAAATTTTGACATGTAAAAAAAATGAAAAAAATTTTATTGCTGTTATACTGATATTTATAGCGGTTTTTTTGAACATATGCAAAAAATCTTCACTAACAAAATCGAATTTTTGCAATTAATAGGTAAAAAGGGCTGAAAATGGCTTCAAAATTCGGGAGTATTTGCCGGAATTTTAGCTCCATTTTTAGTAGCTGATATTTTAAATATTGAAAGAAAAAAGGAAATGAAAAATAATTTATACAGAAATAAATATCGCATACCATCAGCACGCTTGCAAAACTGGGATTATCGGTGGGACGCTAACTATTTTATAACCATCTGTACAGCAAAGCGAGAACATTATTTTGGTAATGTTAAAGAATGTATTATGCAACTGTCGCAAGTAGGTGTTTTAGCTGATGTTTTTTGGCATGAAATAAAGAATCATACAAAAAATGTTGAATTGGATGCATTTGTTGTAATGCCAAATCATGTTCATGGTATTTTGGTTTTAAACAATAAAAAACAGGATGGTGAATATCGTACGGACGTTGCCCATCATACGGACGTTGCCCATCGTAGAGACGTTGCCCATCGTAGAGACGTTGCCCATCGTACGGACGTTGCCCATCGTACGGACGTTGCCCATCGTATGGACGTTGCCCATCGTACGGACGTTGCCCATCGTAGAGACGTTGCATGCAACGTCTCTACCGGAAATCCTCCCGGAAATCCCAACGGAAATCCCAACGGAAATCCCACGGAAAATCCCCCATCAAACATTTCCATACAAAAAAACGAATTTATGGCATCTATTTCGCCAAAATCAGGTTCTGTTTCTGCAATTATCCGTTCATACAAATCGGCCGTAACAAAACATGCAAGGCGTTTGGGATTTGAATTTGGATGGCAGGAAAGATTCAACGATCACATTATACGCAATCCGGCAGAATATAAACGCATTTTTGATTATATAATTAACAATCCGAAAAATTGGGGAAAGGATAAATTTTTTAATAAATAAATGATTTTTTTTTAAAAAAATAATAAAACAAATCTGTCAATGAGGACTTATTCCATTTCTACAAAATTTATGAGTTTTAGTAGTGAAAACTTTATTCGGGTTAAGAAAATTGTGATTCAATACAAAAAAAGCCTAAGAGACCTGACCGATACCGGTCAGGTCTAATCAATTTCTCATTTGATATTTTCTGCGATAATCTGTGTCATCTGCGGGAAATAATTTTTCGCAAATGAATTAATTTCTGTGCCACCCAATTCTCAACTTCTATTTAATAGCCTCAAAAGCAAGTGAGTCTCTAAAGCGTTCTTCTTCTTCAACTAACTCAAACATTTTATCTTTCTTATCTGTAAAACTATATGGTTTAACACTTTTAAATCCTACTTTTCTAATTTCTTCTGCAAATGAATATTTATCCCACATCCACAAATGTGCTTCACTTCCATAATTAGCTTTCATAAAAGCCTTGAAACCATATAGACGCTTTTCGGTTCCCATCATGGTGCAATTAATAAAATTAATGCTTGCGTCCTTATCTGCTTGTTTGTATTCTTTTATGTATTTTTCAACACAGGGCCAAAGATCAGGAATAATAACCCGAAAAACTCCATCGGGTTTTAATATTTTATAAGTATTTTTTAAAGCTATTCGGCAAGAATTAAGCGAAATATGTTCCAGAACGTGAGAGGAAAAAACCGCATCGCAAGAATTTTCTGAAATTCCGGGAAGGCCCTTTACAATGTTTCCGTATTTTGCATTTTTTGGAAAGTGCACATCAAAGTATGGCTTTAATATCAACCTTAATAATGGAACTCTCTGAAGTCTTAAAGTTGGAGATACATCGAAATTAAGCCATCCGTCAGGAGCAATTTGACCACAACCGTATTGAACATACTTACTCATATTATAATTTTTTACTAATTTATTATAAAAGCATAAGTGCAAATATAATAAAATCATTAAACTGTGATAGGACAGTTAAATTTTTATTCTATTTATATTAAGTATTAAAAAAAAGCATAAATTAGCAGACGAAGTAAAATTTGAAATTATTGTTTTACAAAAAAATTCAATAAAGATGATCAAAAACAGAGATTTTATTATTGTCGGCCTTCAGGCACTCGACAATGCAATAGGAAGCAATTGTATAAATATTGCTTATGAATTTGCAAAGCATAACAGGGTTTTATATGTAAATTATCCGGTTGATAGGTTTTCGAAAATTCGAGAAAAAAATGATCCTCGTATGCAAAAACGCAAGAACATCATAAGAGGAAAAGAGGATGATCTTGTTAAAATTCAAGATAATTTTTGGAATCTTTTTCCACGCACAACTCTTGAATCAATCAGCCAATTGGGAAATAAATGTTTATTTGATTACTTGAATAAAATAAATAATAAACGATTTGCGAAACAAATACAATCAGCTATCGACAGGCTTGGTTTCAAAGATGTTATAATTTTTAATGATAGCGATATGTATCGTAGTTTGTATTTAAAAGAATTTCTAAATCCTGCTTTATATATCTATTATACACGTGATAATATGATATTTGTGGATTTCTGGAAAAAGCATGGTGTTAGAATTGAGGGTGCATTAATGGGGAAATCCGATCTTGTTGTTGCCAATTCAACCTATCTCGCCGATTACGGACGTAAATTCAACAAAAATTCCTTTTATGTCGGGCAAGGCTGCGACACCTCGCTTTTTGATAATAAATTAATTAAAGAAATTCCTGAAGACATTAAAGATATTAAAAAGCCCATCATCGGATACATTGGTGTTTTATATACGCTTCGGCTTGATATTGATGTTTTGGTTTATCTTGCTAAAAACAGTCCCGAATGGAGCATTGTTCTTGTCGGGCCCGAAGACGATAATTTTAAAGCAAGCGAGCTTCACTCCTTAAGCAATGTTTACTTTTTGGGTAGTAAGAAAATGGAAGAATTACCAAAATATTTAGCTCAATTTGATGTCGCTCTTAATCCGCAAATTCTTAATGAAGTAACTATAGGAAATTATCCTCGAAAAATTGATGAATATCTTGCAATGGGAAAACCTACTGTTGCAACAAAAACCGAAGCAATGAGTGTTTTTGCCGATCACACCTATCTTGCAACAAATAAGGAAGAATATCTTGAACTCACAAAAAAAGCTCTCAACGAAAATTCTAAAGAAAAGGAAGCAGAAAGAGAAAAATTTGCCAAAAGCCATACTTGGGAAAATAATGTAAAAGAAATTTATAAGGTTATTGAAGAGGTTGAAAAAAACAATAAATAATTATTTTGTATTTAAATGCTTCTTCGATATTGCAAGAATTACTTTGTTTATCATTATAAATAGGAATAAAAAAAACAGACATGGGATTTGTTGAAAAAATTAAAAATAATCCAAAACTTAAAAAACTTACATTATTATTATTAATGCCTAAAAACCAAGCAAAGCCGAGGCTTTGGGTAAGGCTATTTTTAAATCCTTTCATTCATAAAAAAGGTAAACACACAGTGATCAGACGAAATACACGTATGGATGTACTTCCTTTTAATAATTTTCATATTGGAAAAAATTCTATTATTGAAAGTTTTTCAACTATAAATAATGGTGTTGGTAATGTAATTATAGGTGACAGATCAAAAATAGGAATCTCAAATGTTGTTATTGGTCCAATAAAAATCGGAAATGATTGTATTTTCGCCCAAAACATCGTACTCTCCGGTTTAAATCATGGTTACGAAGACGTTAATATTTCTCCTGAAGATCAACCGATAACTGCTACCGAAATACTTGTCGAGGATGAAGTGTGGATAGGAGCAAACGCTGTCGTTGTTGCAGGAGTTACAATAGGTAAACATTCGGTGGTAGCTGCCGGAAGCGTGGTAACAAAAGATGTCCCGCCCTATTCTGTTGTTGGGGGTAATCCTGCTAAAATCCTTAAACAATATAATCCCGAGGCTAAAAAATGGGAGAGAGTAAGATAAATATTTTTAGAAAAACCAATATTACTTTTGAATGAGAAATCCGATAACTGCCTTTCGCTATTTTATTGATTTTATTAAAAATAAACAGTTTTACTTCCTTTTTACCGCTTTCAAATTTATTTTTACAAAGAAAACAAATCCAATTGATAAAATCATTAAAACAACGACCGGTACTTTTTTGTGTCGAAAAAATACTTTGGACTTTCTTTTTGCTAATCATGCCTATGAATGGAATGTAAAGAAGTTCATATTAAGAAATTATAAAAATTATTCAGTTTTTCTTGACATTGGTTCAAACATCGGAACTTACTCAATTTTATTAGGCCGTAAAGGTTTAAGGTGTTTTGCTTTCGAACCCTCTAAGGAAAATTTCAATGCTCTTTCTAAAAATATTGAACTGAATAATTTACAAGAAAAGGTGAAAATTTTCAATTACGGATTAGGGGAAACAAATTGTGAAAAAGAATTTGTTTTCAACTCATTGAATACCGGAGCATCGTATGTTACCTCAACACCTGAGCAAAACAAGAGCTATAATATTATTATAAAAACTTTCGATTCTGTTTATGAAGATTTTAATTTTAGAAAAGATGATAAATTTTTGATAAAAACTGATGTTGAAGGAATGGAACCGGAAGTTTTAGAGGGTGCAAAATCATTTTTGTCGAAGTTTTCGGAAATTCTTTGTATTGCAGAAGACAAGCATTGTGGAAATAAAAGATTAATAAACCAACTTACGCAAATTATGAATCCGTGCTTTAAAAGAATTGACAAATATAATATGTGTTTTAAAAAAAGCTGAATTCATTAAAATTGGTTATAAACAAGATTTAAATTTTTATTTCTTTAAAGATCAGGAAGAAAAGAATTAAAACAAAAGTAATTACCAATAAACACTTACCTGTTTTTTCAAATTTCAAATTCTTAAAATAAATTCTGATAAGAATAATGTTTGTAATTAAACTTAAGAATTGTAAGTTGATTCCTTTTAAAATATCACCCGTATTAAAAAGAAAGTCAATTAAATAAAACAATAAGCCTATTGTAATGTAAAAATGAAACGGAACCAATATCCCAAGGATAATACCAAAAACGAATGAATTTTTCTTAAACATCAAAAATTTAATTTTTTAATTTCCTGAAGTGCATAATGTGCCGTAAAGTCAACATGAACAGGAACAACTGAAACGTAATTATTTTCAAGAGCGTAGATATCGGTATCTTCTGAATTTTCCTGCTTTCGAAAATTCCCGGTCATCCAAAAATATTCTTTATTTCTCGGATCTTTTCTCTCATCAAATTCTTCGGCCCAACGAGCTTTTGCTTGACGGCAAACTTTAATTCCTTTTATTTGATTTCCGTTGACAGCAGGAAAATTTACATTAAGGCAAACTCCTTTAGGAAGTCCTTGTTCTAAAACCTTTTGTGCGATTAATTTAATGTATTTTTTACTTGCACTAAAATCAGCATTTAAATTATAATCCATCAAAGAGAAGCCTATTGACGGAAAACCACAAATTGCCCCTTCGAGTACAGCGGCCATAGTTCCCGAATAAATTATATTTATGGAAGCATTTGAACCATGATTTACTCCCGAAACAAGCAGGTCGGGTTTTTGTTTTAAAATTAGCTGTTCACCAAGCTTTACGCAATCGGCAGGTGTTCCGTTGCATTTATATTCTTCGTATCCATTGTTTGTATGCACTTGCTCCAGCCTTAAGGGAGAAGAAATTGTAACTGCATG
>JAEINX010000071.1 GCA_016342645.1 Bacteroidales bacterium
ATACCTGAAAGAGCTTGAGAAAGAATATTTGTAAATAGTCGGGATTTGTGATTTACTTCCAAGGGATTAAATATTAACCAAATAATCATAAAAAGGAATTAATTTGATCTATATCAAATTCTTCGGGGTCATATTCATCTCCAAGCCAATCAAGTAGTTCTTCTCGCTCAGGATGATTTTTATCACTAATTGCTTTAAGCAAATTCTGATACCCCCAAATACCTCCACAGTCTTCAGGCGGGCAATTTCGTTTCCCTTTAATACAAAACGGATAATCCTGTTCATTATCAAAGGGAAGAATTTTTTCGATTAATATGGTATGTTGCCAATTATCACCAAAATCATATGTGTATTTAAATTTTTGCTTTTCCCTCTTAATAACATCTCTTAGCAAGGTTTCTTCACTATCATAATCTCCCTGGAAAAATTCCTCATCATAATTGGACTCATATCTAAAGCCATCTATATCAAAACTGTATAAATGAGCCCCGACCCATCCCATAATATCCAAAATAGTTTCATGAAATTCATCTAATGTAATATCATCCTCAACCAAAAATCTTCTCCAGATTGGAGGTTTGATACCATCTAATGATATTTTTACTTGATAAACATTTGTTTCCTTTTGGTTTGATCTATTTGAAATAGTTGCATCTCTTGTGGACTTAATAACCTGCATTATAGGTCTTTGATTAACAATTGTGTCGAACAATTTAATTATTACCCTCAAAACTGATTGAAGATTGGCAATATCAGATAAATTATAGTCATCTTCCAAATCTACAACTTCGGAGGCGATGTAACTATCAATGTTTTCCTGTGGTAAATTAGATACATTTTTAAAAAGTTCAGGTATAAAATCACCAAGGCCTTCTTTTTCTAACATACTTAAAAAATCATCCGGATTTGAAAAATTTCTTAAATCAAATTTCTTATTAAGTTTCTCAAGTTTTGAGTCGTATTCAGGATCATTAATATCTATTCCAAAATACTTTCCCATCTCTATGTCGTTCTTAAAACTTTCCTCATCAATCAGGTCGATAATTTCCTCAGTAACAATTGGAATTTCTTCACACTCATTCTTAAACGATAACCAAATTATTAACATAAAAACAACAATATCATCAACAATATCACCATTCATTTTGTTTTCTTCGATAAAAATACCTATATATAAGAAAATATTAGGTTGTTCCTTACGAAACTTCTTTTCTAACTCAAAGTATTCTTTATCGTTCAATGAATTAATATACTTAACCGCTTTATTCACATTTTTCTTTGATACTAAAATTTCTTTTTTCATTTATTTAAATTTGATAAAGTACTTTATTCCGGAATAGTATAAACCAAAACATCATCTTCCAGCATTTTAATCAAGTAAGCTTCACCGGGATTTGCATTACCGATTCCATTCACCCAGTTAGGGCCGATTTTTCTAAGAACTTCACCATTTGAATTTCTTATGAATTCAAGGTTATCGTTTAAAATACTTTCAAACGCAATTATTGCATCTATTGAAATATCAGGCAGGTAACTTAAAAATTGATATCCTACTATTAGTGAGATGGGCGAAAGTGGATCAAGTGTGTTTCCGTCAACCTGAAATGAATCATTTGCATTCATTTTAAACAAATAACCTTCAGTAGAAATCCAATCACCTATTCCGTTCACCCAATTTGGCCCTATTTTTCTTAGAGTTTCACCATTTGAGTTCCTGACAAAATCAAGATTGTCGTTCAAAATATCTTGTAAAACAATTAACATGTCAGAGTTTACGGGTTCAATTCTGCTGGAGGCAAACTGATATCCCGAAGTTAATTGAATATCCTGCGAATTTCCACCACCTGTTACATTTATTGAACTTTCATGCCTGAAAAAATTACTTTTTGTGGCAACAACATCAATTTGAGTTCCTGCCAACTGTGGAATTATTTGAATAATTTCAGGAGAATTTTGGACCTCTCCCCTACCTATAATTTCTCCATTAACTGAAAAACAAATAAATGCACCCTCATTTGCCGAAACAGATATATTATCAATTCCTTCCTGAATAGTGCTGCTATGAAAAACGGAAAGAGCTTGGGGCATTTCGGTATAAATTACTGAAAAAACATCTCCAAAATGGTGAAATAAGTTATAAGTTACCTTCTTGTTTTCAGGATTATAAGGAAATGGAGATTGTGCCAAAGCATATTTACCGGCTACATTAGCAAAAGCAGTATATTTATAATTTGTTTGGAGAAAAGAGGAACTTTCAGGCAAAAAATCATCCCATAAAAAATCAATTACTCCCCATCCATAAGTATCATTCAAGAATGAATAAGTTATTTCAGATGGTGCAATAACACTTAAAGCTCCTGAATTTAAACCATTATACGAATATCGATGAAATTTCTCGGCAAAGCATTCTATGGAGGAATTAAATTTACCGGTTAAAGCATCAGTAGAAAATACAAAAACAGGGTTTTCATTTGTCAATCCGTTAATATCGGAATTTGTATATGAAGGCATCGACCAACCATAAATAGAACCGCTTGATTTGTGCATTAACATGAAAGCACCCTGGTTGATGGCATTATTGATTAAACTTGCTGTTCCACCGGTCCATCCACCTAATTCAGCCGGAGTTTCAGGAATATATCCAAGGCCGTTGGGGCCAAAATATTCAATTATCGGTTCATAACCCTGAGCCGTTGTCCATGGATCAACATTCGGATCGCCTGACATTATTTCATTTATTCTTTCCGGTTCTTTGTTCAAAATGTTTTTCCAAAAGCCTCCGACCACTTCAATAAAAACCTGATTTGTTGATGGAGTACTCCAAGCTACCGAAGTAATAGGATTTTGATAAAAACTTTGCGCTTGTGGTGGAGATGTTTCATAATCAATAAACTTATTTATCATAATTTCAAGCTCAATTTGATTTGTTGCACAAATTCTTGAAATTACCATTTCGGGCAAATCATCGCCGTCAACATCGGCAAACATATTGTCGGCAACACAATAACTTTGATATATGGGCGAAATAATTGAATTTTCAGGATTAGTTCCGTAATCACCCAATAAAAGTATCCCAATAGGTGTAATATCCCATGCGGTATAAGCATTATCTAAAAAAATTTCGATTTCATTAACAGAGCTGCCTCCAATTTCTTCGAGAGTAAAAACATCTGAAATGATCCCTTGTTTATTCCTGAAATTTTTTATTTCATTTGCCCATTGAACAAAATAATCGGCATTTGGTGAAATTATTATATATTCACAGCCTGTTTCATCAGTGCTTACAGGCCTTTTATTATTCTCTACTCTATCATAACTTGATTCTTTCACCGAAAAAACATTTGAGGATAGAGTTACTCCTAAAATCAATATGAGTATTTTTGCGATTTGTGTGTTTAATTGTTTGTTTCTTTTTGGCATGGCGGTTAGTATTAATTTATATTACAAATATAGTTTTTTTTTAAAAACAAAAAAACAATAATTGTTTTAGTTTTTTTTTGTATTTCGAATTTCAGAAATCTTCAAATTCTTAAAATTATTTAACTAAAACATTGCAATCTGTAACTTATTCATACTTTACTTCGTCATAAATAATAAATGAAAAATAAACCTAAATTTTAGAAATATGAAAATTGTATATGTATTCGCAACCTTATTAATTGCAACAATTTTATTTGGCATAGAGCCAATTAATGCTCAATCGGATGAAGGAATGATCTATGGAAAAGTTACCACTATTGACGATAACACCTATCAGGGAGCAATTCGTTGGGGAGATGAAGAAGTTTTTTGGTTCGATTATTTTAATTCAACTAAGCTCTCAAACGAAAATTTAAAATATCTTTCAAGAAGGGATAAAGATATTCTCGACAGGGGTTCAAACAGAGGCCGAAGAGAATCATTTTGGTTTTTTAATATTGATGTTTATAATAATAACAACAATTACAACCACACATTTGTTTGCCAGTTTGGTGAAATTAAAAGCATTGAAATGACAAGACATGAAAGAGTTCAACTTGTTTTGAAAAACGATAATATTGTGAATCTCGAAGGCGGTTCAAATGATATTGGGGCAAAAGTTCATGTTTATGACGAAGAGCTTGGTAATATTAATTTGAATTGGTCGCGTATCGAAAAAGTTGAATTTTTTCCAACACCGGAGAAACTTGAATACTCATTCGGAAAGCCAATTTACGGTACTGTATTCAGTTCGGAAGGTGAATTTACAGGCTATATTCAATGGGATAATGATGAACGACTTACAACAGGTAAATTAGATGGTGATAATAGAGATGGTGACTATTCAATCGAATTTGGAAAAATCAAATCAATTGAAAAAACAGGCAGGGGTTGTGATGTAACTTTAAAGTCGGGTCGCGAAATTTACCTCACCGGCAGCAATGATGTTAACAGCGGAAATCGTGGAGTTATTGTTAATGTTCCGGATTTTGGCCGTATGGAAATTGAATGGGATGAATTTGATAAAGTTGTTTTTGATGATAATACAAAATATTTCGGTATTGCTTATGATGATTTCCCTGAACCGCTTCCTCTTGCCGGAACAATTACTACAATTGACGATGAATCAATTTCTGGAATGATAGTCTTCGATCTTGATGAAGCATTTGATTACGAAATCTTGCAGGGTGAATATAATGACATTGAGTTTAGTATTCCTTTCAGAAATATAAAAAAAATCATTCCAAAAAACTATAATTATTCAAAAATAGAATTACGTAACGGACAAAAACTTTTACTCGGCGACAGCCATGACGTTTCTGACAGCAATCAGGGAGCTTTGATTTTCATTGATAATGATAATCAAGTTTATGTGCCATGGGAAAATATTGAGGAAATTAATTTTCGGTAATATTGGATTAAGGATTCCATCTTTCTTTTATAAGAATGGAATCCTTTCTACTGTAATAATTTTTACCTTCTCAAGCTTTATATTGCAAAAAAAACATGGCCACCTTAAAAGAAGGTGGATTTATAATTTTAGGTTTAATTAAATTGTCAAACGGGCTTTCACCCATCCGTATGGATAGTAAAATCATCCTAATCCCTGAGACAACGAACCGAAAAGCCATAATACATATAGCTGTGGTTCGAGTACACGTAGCCGTAGCTGTGATTTAGGTTACTGTACCAAGCATGGTTAGATAAGTGCTCCGTTGAAGACCACCAGGTTCCGAAGTTGCCAAGGTCATCGAAATAACTATTGTAGCAACGGCCTCCGCCCGGAAGGCCTGAAAATCCATAATCGTCTGTACCAAAGTCTGTATTATATTCATTCCACCTTGGATGCTCAGTTGTGTTGCATCCTTCGCCTAAAGGAGAATTCACTTGTCTGCAGGATTTTAATTCGTTTCCGTGGGGCGTCCATGTTCCACCAATAAAGTCAGTTAATGCCGTCCATTCATCATTTGTCGGTACATGCCATCCTGTTGGGCAAAGGCCATTCGGATCATCAACAGCATACCAGTTGTACAATGCTCCATACAGGTTTTTCCACGTTATATCATTATCATACCATACATATGCTCCGGTTGTGAGATTATTCCAACTGCCAGCATTGGTTACATTTTGTATAGATGTGCCATTTTGGTATGTTGTGGTTTTTAAGTTTTCCTTCATCCAGCACTGGACACCTATTTGTACGGTGTTGTATGTATTGCCATCAATATCGGTAACTGTTGGCATACCCGGGCAAGGCACTCCAAAAATAATTGGATAAATTAATACATCATCATTAAGCATCCTAACAAGATATCCCTCGCCGGGATTACAATCACCAATTCCATTAACCCAATTCGGACCGATTTTTCGTAATATCTGCCCCTGTGAATTTCTAACAAAATCAAGATTGTCTCCAAGAATAGTTTCAAAAGCGATTAGAGCATCCATTGGATTTTCGGGGAAATAACTTATAAACTGAAATCCTGATTCTAATTGAATTGGAGATATCGGGTCAACTATATCACCCTCAATAATAAATGAATTACCCGTAAACATTTTAACAAGGTAACCTTCCTCAATTATCCAATCACCAATTCCGTTAATCCAATTCGGGCCAATTTTTCGTAAAACCTGCCCTTGTGAATTTCTGATAAAATCAAGATTTTCATTTAATACGGAAGCCATAACAGCTAACATATCAGGATTTTCAGCCATGATTCGTGAGGAAACAAAACTGTATCCTTCCGAAAGTTCAATTTGCTGTTCCCCTGTTAAAGGGTCTTTTGAGTTTTGCTTTTGTGAAAAAGCCTGTTGGGTAAAGATCAGGGCAATAAATAAAAGCCCTGTTTTGTAAAAACTTTTCATAATAAATGCTTTTATTTTAATTAATAATGTTAATTGATAATATATTTGTATTGAATCGTTTTCCGTATTTTAAAAATGAGATTCCATTTTATTATTACATCACATAAATTATGCTTTCAAGATTATCCTGAAAAAGCTTTTTGTAAAAATAGGAATAATATTGATATAACAAAAATAAATTATATTTTTTTTGATACTTTTAGAATATAATGGATTTCAATTTACAATTTCATGTGGTCTATTCCAATTTTTATTATCTTTATCAAAAAAACCAAATATTGATGTCCCTTAATATCAACATTTACAAAACATATTTTAATCTTGGAACAAAAATTTACGTGATTAATAAATTTCGTAATCGCATTTTAATTAATGAATTAAATTCACATCTCAAGCAAACCGGACATCGTTTGAGTTCAACGCATATTTCAAGAATTTCATTCTATACCATTCAAAGTTGCATTACAAATTCCTGGTTTTCGAAATTAAGAGGATTTGCAACATCGAAAGAAGAAATTAAAAAAGGATTATATCTCGGTGCTTTTACTCCCATTTATGACGACTTAATGGATTCTTCAGGCTTAACGCATTCAGAGTTAATTGGCTTTATTGAAAACGGAAATGAAAAATCATCAGTTTCGTTTCGTTTGCTTCAATATCTTTATAATAAATTGAAAAAGAATACAAAAGACTTTCGGTTATTTCATCATTATTTTAATATTGCCGGAAAAGCTCAAACCGAGAGCCTTAAACAAATAAAAGGAAAAAGTCTCACAAATAGTGAATTAAGAAAAATATCTTTTGATAAAGGTGGTTATTTTACTTTGTTATACAGATCGGTTTTAAACAACCCTTTAATCGAAAACGAGGAAAAAGCAATATATTCTCTCGGAAATTTACTTCAATTATCTAACGATATTTTTGACGCATATAAAGACTTCCACCACAAACAGCAAACATTAGTAAATTTTTCGCAAAATATAAATAATTTGAATGATGAATTTTTGGAACTAACCGATAGCACAATTAAACAATTTTGCAATTTGGATTATCCATCAAAAAATATTAAATCGGCTTTATACGAAATAATTCCGGTTCTTGCCCGCGGTATTGTTTGTTTGGATCAATTTCTAAAACTTCAAGAAAAAAATAATGGACTTTTCGAGATTGAAAAATTCACAAGAAAAGAACTTATTTGTGATATGGAAAAAATTCAAAATATTAAAAAGTGTATCAATTATTCAATCTATTACAAATCTATGATTTCCGAACTAAACAACTAAAAAAACAAAACGGAATTTATCATTTCAACATTCAAGCTGAATGTCAAACTGATGATGATAAAAATTTAATTGCTAAAAGTTGATATTTTAGTAAAAAAGTGTATCAGCAATCCTTTATTTCCTTCATTTGGCTATTACCCTAAATAGTAATATTTGTTATCTTGCACCAAATTTAAAGTATTAATTAAATTTGAAACATGAGAGCTTTTAAAGCTTACGATATTAGAGGAGTTTATAATAAAGATTTTACAAAAGAAGATGTTTACAAAATCGGATTTTGGTTACCAAAGCTTTTAAAAACTAAAAAGGTTCTGGTGGGCCGTGATGTTCGTCTATCCTCCGATGAAATTTTCTTATACCTGTCTAACGGCATTATCGATAGCGGTGCCGATGTTTATGATGCCGGACTTGCAACTACTCCAATGATTTATTGGTCAACCGCATATTTTGGGTTTGAAGCTTCGGCAATGATTACTGCTTCGCATAATGCAAAAGAACATAATGGATTAAAGATTTCAAGAAAGGAAGCTTTACCCGTTGGCTATGACACAGGTTTAAAGGAAATTGAAAGTAAATTATCCGAGCCGATAATTATCAATTCTAAAAAAGGAATAATAATTAATTTCAATGCTCATGATAAATATATTGAATTTCTGAAAAAATATTTGCCTGACATTTCGAATTTAAAAATTGCAATTGATTGTTCAAATGGGATGGCTTCAATTTTTATAAAAGAGTTATTAGGTGATAAGCCAATTTATATTAATAATGTAGCCGATGGAAATTTTCCCGGGCACAACCCAAATCCTTTAAATGAAAAAAATCAGGATCAAATTAAAGAATTAGTGAAAAATGAAAATTGCGATGTAGGTGTAATTTTTGACGGCGATGCCGACAGGGTTATGTTCATTGATGAAAAAGGTGATTTCATTTCACCCGATTTGATGATCGCTGTTTTGGCTCATTATTTTCTTGAAGAAAAGGGATTAAAAGGAAATGTTTTGCAGGATATTAGAACTTCAAAAGCAGTTGGAAATTATATTGAGAAATTTGGAAGTAAAATGCATACATGGAGAGTTGGCCGAGCTTATGCTGCTTTAAAACTTCGTGAAATTGATGGAATTTTTGGTGGCGAACTTGCAGGCCACTATTATTTTAGGAACTTTTATTATTCTGATTCCGGAATAATGGCTTGTTTGATTTTTCTTGGAATTTTCAATAAAATGAAAAAGAAAAATATTAAGGTTTCAGAACTTATTAATTCAATATCAAAATATGCGAATTCGGGTGAGATTAATTATAAAATTGAAAACAAAAGCGAAGCAATGGAGGCTGTAAAAAATTACTTTCTGAATAAAGAAAAGGTTTTGGAAATATTTGATTTTGATGGCTACAGACTTGAATTTAAAGATTGGTGGTTTAATATCAGACCATCAAATACAGAACCTTACCTTCGTTTTCTTGCAGAAGCAAAAACAAAAAAATTGTTAGACGAAAAAGTTAATAAAGTAAATGAAATAATTAGCACTTTACAATAGAAAGCCCTAATTTGCAATCAGATGCTATAAAAAATTATTTTACAAATAAAATTTATAATAATTTAGTGAAAAACATTAATACCATTATCTGGGATTGGAACGGAACTTTGTTGAATGATATTGAAATTTGTGTCGATTCTATAAATATTCTTCTCAAACAACGGAATCATAAAACTTTATCAATTGAAAAATATCATAAAATTTTTACCTTTCCGGTTAAAGACTATTATACGAGAGCCGGTTTTAATTTTGAAAAGGAACCTTTTGATGAAGTTGCCATTGAATTTATTGATATTTACAGGGAAAAAATACCGAAAGCAACTTTGTTTTCCGATGTTGAACAAACACTTAATTTCTTTAAAAAAAGAGGTTTCAAACAAATCATTATTTCAGCAATGGAAAAGAACTTTTTGTTACAATCGGTTGAACAAAAAAAAATCGAAGCTTATTTTGAAGTTATTGCCGGAATCAATAATCATCATGCAGTTTCTAAGCTTGATCTTGCTAAGGAAATTATTATAAACCGGAATATTAACCCGAATAAATGTGTTTTAATTGGAGATACTCTTCATGATTTTGAAGTAGCTGAAAATATTTCCTGTAAATGTATTTTAGTCGCTTCCGGCCATCAGTCATTAAAAAAATTATCAAAGGCAAATTGCCGGGTTGTTAGCAATTTAAATCAGGTTAAATGCTTATTTAAGAATTTTTGAGAAATCCATTTGATATTTTTCTTATATTGGTGATTATTAAAATGAATTAATTTTATTAATATGAAAGAATTGCTAAACAGAATAAAGAATATAATTTTTTTTATTTTTATATGTTTGATTTTACTTAGTTCTTGTACAAAGAAAACTTATGACAAAATATATCCAACACTTTCCGACGGCAGATACGACAGTGAATTCCCATATAGAAATTGTTCCGAGCAATTAGAAAAAATTTCAAAAACGGTGAAAAAGCTTAATTGTCTCGTTTTTTATGAAAACTATTTATTTTCAGAAGATAAGAAAATTACAAAATCAAATTTTAAACCTGATAATCTAAAAAAAGATGCAATTCTTGCTGAAATTACAAACGAATCAGTATTAGGAACAGCTACAATAATTTATTATGATAATGAAAGAATCGCATTTCTGACATGCAACCATATTATTGATTTTCCTGATACGATTTTTTCATTTTATTATAATAATTCTTCCAAAGAAAAATACATTTCAAGTGTTTCAATAAAAGCAAAACAGATGAATCATATCAGGGGAATACCTGAGGGTGAAGAACTGGAGATTCTTGCAACAGACAAAAAGAATGATATTGCTTTTCTTGGAAAAAAAATAACTCAAACAAATGAAAACATCCCTTTTTTCAATTATCCATGCGGAGAGTCAAATAATTTAGAATGGGGAAGCTTTGTGTATATTATTGGGTATCCGATGGGATTCCAGATGATTACGAGAGGAATTGTAAGTAATCCCGATAAAATTAAATCAGGTTCATTTCTTATTGATGCAGTCTTTAACCGTGGTTTTAGTGGCGGACTGGTTTTGGGAATCAAAGATGGAGTTCCAAATTTTGAACTTGTCGGAATGGCAAAATCAGTTCCCTACAAAAAGGAAAATATTTTAATCCCTGAAACGGTAAATGAAAACTTTGAATATGATTCTTATTCACCCTTTAAAGGAAATATTTATGTTAAATCAAAGAAAAATATTTCTTATGGAATTACTAACTCTGTCACAATTGAGACTATAAAGAAGTTTTTCAAAGAAAATAAAAAAAAATTAGAAAGTAAAGGATATAATTTAGAATCGTTTTTTAATTAATTTTAAATAACATTTTTAAGAATATTATGTTAATACAAATATTTTACTATTTTCGCAACGATGAGAAAAAAATTCAAAACAGAAGAAGCAGAAAAATTTGAAAGCTATAGAATAAATCTTTCCAAAAGAATCTTCGATATAATTTTTGCATCTATTGCCTTGATAATTTTATTTCCTTTCTTAATAATCATAGCAATTTTAATTCGCCTTGAATCAAAAGGTTCTGTGTTTTTTGTTTCAGATAGAGTTGGTACTGGCTACGAAATATTCAGGTTTTATAAATTCAGGTCAATGTATTTAGGCTCGGAAAAAAGATTTGACGAACTTTCAAAATTCAATCAATATCTTATTCACGAGTACAAAAAAAATAAAGATACTTCAGAAAATAATACCTGCCCCGAATGCCAAAAATTAGGTTACCCTTGTTCGCCAATTTTATATATTGACGGAAACCAAATTTGCGAAAAATTTTATCTTGAAAAGAAAAAATTACATTCCAAAAAAACTACATTTTATAAAATAAAAAACGATCCGAGAATTACAAAAATCGGAAAATTTATTCGAAATTTAAACATCGACGAATTACCACAATTATTAAATGTTATTAAAGGCGATATGTCGATTGTAGGAAACAGGCCTCTACCACTTTATGAAGCCGAGATGCTTACAACCGATCAATGGGCTTTGCGCTTTTTAGCTCCAGCCGGAATAACAGGCCTATGGCAAATTCATTTGTCGAATGAAGATATTATTTCAGAAGAAGAACGTAAAAACATAGACAACCAATACGTTGTAACATCATCGTTTTGGGGCGATATGAAAATTATCATAAAAACCATACCTGTTCTTTTCAAAAATACTAATATGTAAGAGAGTGAGTTAAAATTGTTATATTCTTTGTTTGCGGCATTGTTGTATAATAATAATTTAATTATTACGATTTTAACATATACTTAGAAAATTAAAAAATTAATTATTGAGGCAACTTTTTTTGTTATAAACTGTCATATATTTTAGAAATCATTTTTTATTAATAAATAAACAAAAACCATGAAAAAACAAAAACTAATCATTTTCTTAATGCTTATGTTTTTTGGTAGTTATACCTTTTCACAAACTATCATAAAAACAATAAAATTTAATCTACCTGAAATCAAGACCGATAAGGATGGATTTTCGAGCATACTTTATAAAGATGCAAAAAACTATGGAAACGAAGGTAATCCTAAGATACCTCATTACAGTGTTAGCATTCTATTACCTCAGGGGTGTGAAATCGACAATATAAAGATTGTTTCACAGACTTATTTTCCCGGCCTTGATGGAATTACAATTCAACCGGCTGCAAGGCAATTTCCTTTATCGATGATGCCTGACGAAGGAGAATATAAAGTTGTTCCAAATCAGGAAATTTATTCTTCAAATCAAGCTTATCCTGTGGATATTTTAGAAAGTGTTAAAACTCATTTTCTTGCCGGACATTCAATCGGATCATTCTCAGTTTGTCCGATTAGTTTTATTCCCTCTGAACAACATGTTGATTTCTTAGATGAAATTATCCTTGAAATTGCATTAACCTCAACTTCAAAAGCAGTTGACGCACAAAAATTCTTAAAAACCTCAACTATTGTTGAGAACCGTATTAAGAAAATTGTTGACAATCCTGAAAAACTAAGCGAATATTCTTATAATTCTGCAAAGGACGATGATGAAATCGACATTTTATTAATTACTAAAAACGACTTTGTTTCAGCATTTGACACATACTTGGAATTCAAAGAATCAACAGGTTTTGCATGTAGCGTTAAAACAGTTGAGGAAATATATTCCGAATATTCGGGACAGGATGACCAAGAAAAAATCAGAAACTGTATTATTGATTATTATGAAACATATGGAATTAGTTATGTAATTCTTGGTGGAGACGGCGATGGCGATAATACAGCCGGTGAAGTTATTCCTCATCGAGGTTTCTATAATGTGGCATGGGGAACTACCGAAGACGATATTCCTGCCGATATTTATTACTCTAATCTAGACGGTAACTGGAATGCAGATGGAGATAACAAATTTGGTGAAATAGGAGAAGAAGATTTTTATTCGGAAGTTGCAATAGGAAGAATTTGCGCCGATAACACCACAAAGATTCTAAACCAAACAAATAAGCTTGAATTATATCAGAACGCTCCTGTTGTTGATGATATTGAAAAAGCATTATTTCTTGGAGAATTATTATGGAGCGATCCAACCTGGGGTGGCGACTACAAAGATGAAGTTGCCGATGGTAGCTCAAATCATGGTTATACAACAGTTGGATTATCAGACAATATTACATGTACAAAATTATACGAAAAAATCGCAAGCTGGAACAAACAAGATGTTTTCTATCAGGCAAGTACTGTTGGTGTTAACTTAAGAAATCATCTCGGACATTCAAATGTTGATTATTGCATGTTAATGTACAATCCTGATTTAACTACTTCAAATTTTCAAAACAATGGAATATCACGTGGTTTTATGATAGGTTATTCCCAAGGTTGCTACAATGGTGCTTTCGATAACCGTGGTACCTATGGATACGAGGAGGATTGCTTTTCTGAAATAATAACAACTATTGAAACAGCCGATGTTGCTAATATTGGAAATTCAAGATATGGCTGGGGTCAACATTCAAGTACTGACGGAGCATCCCAATATTTCGATCGTCAATTTTTTGATGCAATTTTTGGAGAAGATATAACTGAAATTGGATGGAGTAATGCCGATTCAAAAGAAGATAATGTTCCTTTTATTGATGGCGAAGCTATCAGGTGGTGCTATTATGAGTTAAATCTTTTTGGTGATCCTTCAATGGATATCTGGACAGCCGTCCCAACTGATTTTGCGGCAGCTTATCCTGCAAGCATTCCTATCGGATCAAGCCAGTTAGCAGTTCAAACAGCCGTAGCATTTGCAAGAGTTGCTCTCGTTCAGAATGGTGAATTAATTGGACGAGGAGTAGCAGACGAAAGTGGAAGTATTATTGTTTATACTTTCTCACCAATAATAGATCCAAGTCCAATTTCAATCTCAATTATCGGGCATAATAAAAATCGACATCAAGGAAATATTGTAATTGTTTCCGATGAACCTTACGTGATTTTTGACTCAAAAGTTCTTAATGATGATGCAGGTAATGGAAATGGGATTCTTGATTATAACGAAAGTGTTACATTATCAGTTGGATTAAAAAATGTTGGTAACCAACCAACAAATGATGTGGTTGCTACTATTAGCAGCGAAAACATATATGTTTCTATTTCTGATAATACAGAAACTTATGGAGATTTTGATCCTGAAGAATTAATATTTATTGAAGATGCTTTTGCTTTTGCAGTTTCTGCAGATGTACCAGATGGCGAAGCTATTTTGTTTAAAATCACAGCCGAAAGCGGAGAAACCGCATGGGAAAGCTATTTTTCTATTGTAGCTCATGCACCTGAATTGAATTTTGTTGAATTCGAGATTCTTGGTAACGGAAAAATTGACCCGGGCGAAACTACCGAAATATCGGTTAGCGTTGACAATACCGGATCATCTGATGCTTATGATGTTATTGCCGAACTAATTTCTTCAAGTCAATATATGACCGTTAACAGCGATCCTCAATCTCTGGGAATTCTTGCCCCCGAAGACTTGGGTGAAGTTATTTTTAGTGTTACTGCTTCTGCAAACACTCCTGCGGGTCAAATGGTTGATTTTATTGTGGATATTTCTGCATCTCTTGGAATAACTGCAAGCGGTGAATTTACTGTAATTGTTGGCCAAATTCCTGTTCTTATTCTCGATTTTGATGAAAATAACAATTCAGCAAATTATATGCAATCAGCTATTAACGAAATTGGTGTAAGTTGTGAATTAATGTCTTCAATGCCGGCTGATTTAAATTTATATTCATCTATTTTCATTTGCCTTGGAATTTACAGCGATAATCATGTTTTATCTTCCGATGAAGGTAGCATTTTGGCTGATTATCTGAATAACGGTGGTATGCTTTATATGGAAGGTGGAGATACATGGTATTATGATAATCAAACTCCTGTTCATTCCATGTTTAATATCAATGGCCAGGCAGACGGCTCAGGCGACATGGGAACTGTTGCCGGACAAAACGGTACATTTACCGAAGGAATGAGTTTTAATTACTCAGGTGATAATAACTGGATGGATCATATTGGTGCGAATTCACCTGCAGTCTTAATATTTGAAAATCAATCGCCAAATTATGGTTGTGCGGTAGCTTACGATGCCGATGATTACAAAACTATCGGGGCATCTTTCGAGTTTGGTGGCCTTGACGATGGCAGTTCAACAAAACTTGACCTTATGACTGAATACATCATTTTCTTCGACTTATATCCTGCAATCGCAGAAACACAATCTATTGAATTAGCCACAGGTTACCAGTTTGTTTCTTCAAGAATTGATGTTGAAAATTCCGATATGCTCGTTGTCTTACAAGATATACTAACCGATAATCTTGATTATGTTAGAAACTCTGAAGGTACTGTTCTGAGAAAAATCGGGCCTAACTGGGTTAATGGAATCGGAGATTGGATTTCAACCGAGGGTTATTTAATTAAAATGCTTGGAGCTGAAACATTGGCACTTACCGGAGCCCCTTTGAACCCATTGACTCCAATTGATTTAACAACAGGTTATCAATTTGTAAGTTATTTACCTGATGAACCTATTGATGCAATCGCTGCTTTTGAGAATATTTTAACCGATAATTTAGATTATATCAGAAATTCAAATGGTGAAATGTTAAGGAAAATAGGGCCAAACTGGGTGAATGGTTTAGGCTATCTCAATCCGGGTGAAGGTTATCTTATTAAAATGTTTGCCAACGACCAATTAGTTTATAATGGTGCTGCTGACGGTGTTAAGAGCACATACATCCCTAAAAATATGAATCATTTCACATTTGAAGGTGGTAATGCAGCCGATCCGGTTTATTCAATTTATGTTGCTGGACTAAATATCGGTGATGAAGTAGCTGTTTACGATGGCGACAAAATGGTTGGTGCAAGCGTAGTTATTTCAGAAAACACTCTTGAAAACTCTGTTCCTATATTTAGTGTATTAACTGAAGGATTAGGTTATGAAAGCAATAATGAAATGATTTTGAAAGTTTGGGACGTAGAATACCAGGCAATAGTTTCTGCAACTTATACTTTCGATAATAATTATACTCAAGCTTTCAACCAAGCAATTTTCCCTGAAACTGATGGCCAATACAGCGTTCTAAACGTAACTAAAGGAAGCCTCGGCATAATGGAAGCTGCTCTTGAGGTTAATATTTATCCAAATCCTGCCTCCGATGTATTGAACATTGTTTCAAACAATACTATTACGCGAATAAGGGTTATGAATTTTGTAGGCCAAAGAATTCTTGATAACATAGTAAACGAAACAAGCCTTAATATTAATACTTCAGCTTATCAATCCGGTGTTTATATTGTCAGCGTTGAAACAAGCAATGGAGTAAGAACTGAAAAAATTACAATCAAATAACGATTGTTTTTAAATCATTAAAAAAGGGGAACAGGTTTTAGTTCCCCTTTTTTGTTGAATTATTTTATATTTATTAACACTTAAATCCAGTAGTCTGGGAGCAAAGATTATTGCAGTTTTGTCGAATAATCCTGCCTATCAATTTGGAGATTAATTGGGGGCTAAAACAGTAATACGTTAATTTATAATAATTCAAATTTACGCATCACTTTTACATATTTGCGCTTCATTCTTTGTTCTTTCTTAGTTTCTGTTTTTTGTGTAGCTTTATCAAGGAAGCTAATGGTTGTACCGTTAGGGATTTCATCCAATAGTTCTGGGTTTTGGATTATGGTTTCAACAAAATCCAGCCCTATAGCCAAATCCTTTTTTATTTTTTCGTTATTTTGCATTACTTTAATTTTTTAATGTATTGTTCTTTATACCATTCCCACCTATCCTCAATATCCTGTCTTGCAAATGTAAAAGCTGTATTTAAGTCTGGCATTTCTATCGCTCTTTTTTCTTTTTCCCCATTTGGTTTTAATGTATCTCTGTGAAAAAAACCATGAGTACAATCATATCTAACAATTGCATGCCATTTTTCTTTAACTAAGGCTTCATATTGGATTACCAAATCTATAATCATTCCTTTTTCTTTTAAGAATTTCACTCTAATCCTGTCAGCTAACTTGTTGCCGAGATATATGTAAAATTCTTTTTCATTCATGCCTAACTATTTATTTTGTTATCATTACAAATTTACTGTTTTTTTTAATCCGATTAGTTTTTTTAAAATATTTTCGGTTTTTTAGTGGTATTTATATCATCAGCGTTGAAACCGACAATGGAGTAAGAACCTAAAAAATTACAATCAAATAAAGATTGTTATAATCAATTAAAAAAGGGGAATCGGTTTCGGCTCCCCTTTTTTGTTGGATTATGAAATACGGGTTTTATTGACAAGCTTGGTTAATAAACATTATTGAGTTTTTTGGGGATTCATTCCTAAAATGTTTCCTTGAGTATTTATTTGACTTTTCTTCTTCTTAAGTCTCTTGCTGAATGATGAATAGTTAAAATATCAATTTGATTATCTTCTACTATTTTATAAATGATTCGGTAACTTCCTTCGATTAGTTCTCTAATATTTTCTCTGTTAATTTCAGGCACAACTTTACCTATGTGAGGCTGATTTTTTAATACTCTTGTACGATTTTTAAGTCTCGTAACTTGAAGTTTTCCATAACGCTTAGAATCTTTTGAGATATAATCAGCGATTGCTTTTAAGTAGTCTTTTGCTTGAAAAGTCCAATTTATTCGAACCATTTTTCAATCTCGTTTTCCATTTCCCCTTCGGATATTACTTCACCGTTTTCTGATTGTTTATTCCCAGTTTCAATTTTATCCATTAGAATTAAATTTTCGATTAACTCATCAATAGAAAATTCTTCGGGAAATTTTTCAATCTGTTCTTTAAGTCTCGTTTTTGTCAACATTGTATTCGTTTTAATATTTCGACCAAAGGTACAATTATATAATTTTGCTTGCTAAGTGTTGCTATATGAAATTTCGACATTTTTACACTCTAAATTATCAATCCACCCTACCGCACGATTATATCGTGTGATTTTAATTTAATAACAATAGCATCATTCAAAATCCATTTTTCTTTTTGGCAATAAGGTAAGCTAATAAAAAACTATTTCACATCTACCAAAACATATATAGCATATTTTGCCGGATTATCTTCAAAGACAATTTTTCCGGCCCGGGCAATTTCTTTCACTATTTCATATACTTCGTTATTTAATTTTATTCGGCTTTGTGTAAGCAATGTACGTTGTTTTTTGAAGTCTTCTTGGTCATCGTTGGCTGAATTTAGCTGATTGCCGAGAGCGTCGATTTCGTTTATGCTTTCTACTGTCATTCCTGCTGCAACAAGTTCTGTTTGATAACGCTTTGCCGAAATTCCAAGCTGTCTGAAAAATGCTATCATTTTTATTTGTGTACTGCGGGCCGCTTTATAGTCGTTAAATCCAAATTCGTTTTGAACAGCATTATTATCTTTTAAAACTGATTCGACAAAGTATTTTACCGAACGATATTTCTTACGACAGCTTTTCATTGCCTTTTCAACCACAAGGGTTTTACCAGCAAGTTGATCTATAATAACATTATCGGTTACAGCTTGCTGAGCCGAATTAATTTTTGTTGAAAAAATTTCAACATATTCATTTGTAAATTTGGGGTCGAAAGCCTCAAATTCAACGATATTAGTTTTTAATGCATTAAGCTTTACTTTGGCTTCTTCATGCATTTTTTCATCAGAACAGTTATAATTCTTTTTAATTTTTTTTGGTTTACTCATTTTCGTTGGTTTTAAAATTTATAAAATATTATCAAATTGTTTTATGTTGTTTTTAGTTTAAGTTTTATATCCAATTAGCTGATTAATTTATTGTTAATATAAATTTCCTGATATCTGAATGAACTCGTCGCATTAAGGAATGGTCTTGACATCCTTCCGAATGCTCTCATCACTCTCCCGCATACTCTCATCACTCTTTCGCATATTCTCCGCACTCTCCCGAATAGTCTCATCAGTCTCCCGCATGATCTCATCACTCTCCCGCATACTCTCATCACTCTTACGCATTCTCTCATCACTCTCTCGCATACTCTCCGCACTCTCCCGCATGGTCTTCGCACTCTCCAGAATACTATCATCACTCTCCCGCATACTCTTGTTACTTTCCAAAACAGATCCGTAACAATATTGGTTAAGGTTTGAGATATTTCAAATATAATCTGTATAAAAAAGACTATTACATGCGGTATTGAATTTAATGAATAATTCATCGCGTTTGTATTCTATAATACTGATATTATTTGTTTTATAAGACAAAAATAGAAATTATTTTTAAACTATATTAAAAAAAGCAAAAAATTTATTATTTTTTTTTGCTTAGGTATCTAAGAGGCTAAGGTACCGGTATAAAATATGTTACTTGCGGGTTATGAAATTTATTGTTTTGGCTAATACTGATAGAGAAAATGTTTTTTGTAACTGCTTTTTGCAAAGTACACATTATGATTGTGTAATTATGAAGAGCGGAGTTGCAAAATCTGCTCAGCAGGGGAACCTCATCGGTTTGTTTTTTTTATCAAAATTAAAACCGGTTTGAAGAGCAATTTTGTTATTCAAAAAGAATCATCCTCTGAAAGCGTTTAAGTCTATTGTACCATCATCACTAAAAGGAAGAAAGTCCAGTTCAATCGAAAGATTTCCTGTTTAGGGTTTTAGTTTACAAGTATCGCCGATTTGTGGAAAAGTCGAAAAATAAATCATCAAAAATAAAATACAAATTATTTTTGTTTTCATGGGGGTGAATGCTATATTAATAAATGTTTTAATTATATTTGCAACATATATACTACATATTTAAATTGTAATTAATTATGAATAAAACATTAAAAAGAAAAATATTCTTTGGATTACTATTATCGTTAGTAGTTCTTTTGTTCTCTTGCCAGAAAGAAGATGAAGAAAGAATCTTGTTTTTAGAAAAAGAAGAATTGGATTTTAGCTATGATAATAACTTCTTAAGTTTTTCAATAAATAATAATTCAGATGAAACAATGGGATGGACAGCAAGTTCAAATGATGGTTTTATATGTTTTAGTAAGAGTTTAGGTTTCCTTGAAGTAAATGCAAGTGAAAAAATAGTGGTAAGTATTAAAAGAAATGAGTTGGAAGGCGATTCAATTTCTTCTGAAATAACTATAAAAACTAGCACTGGAGATTTTCATACTATTAATGTATATATTTCAAATTATCCGGAAAACAAAATTCGGGTTAATTATCAAATATTAGATGCAGAATATGATAAAATACATAACAGGCTTTTTTTACTACCTATACAACATAAATTTATTGATATTTATAATGTTGATGAAAAAACTTTTGACAGAATTGATTGTTCTGAATTTTATTTTGATATAGAAGTATCTGCTGATGGAAAATATTTAGGAGCAACGGAGGTTTTCGCAGACCTTTCCAAAATAGATATAGAAAAGAAGGAGGTTGTGAATCAATATGATTTAAAAGGGGAAGTTGAAAGCTTTGTCTATGCACCCAATAATAAAGTGTATTTATTCCCCCGTTATTATAATCCCTGCTTCCAATACATTGACTTAAATTCACATCAAATTTCAACCTGTGATTTAAATTTCATCAGTGATGGAATGATTGCTCAACTCCATCCTTCGGGAAAATATATTTATGGAATTACTAATGATTGGAATATTGTTAAAATTGATATTCAAACAGAAGAACCAAAGCTATGCTATAAATTAACATCGTTTAACATTGGAAAATTTTTGTGGATACCCGGAGATGGTAACAAGATTATTACTTCTAATAAACAAATTCTTAATATAAATCCTGATACTACTGGAAATGATATTACCAACGCAAGCAATATTGATCTTCCTTATTATTCTTTTATTCATGTAGAATATAATGCCAAAAAAGCAGAATATTACATCATTGCATCTACTAATCAGGGTTATGCTGAAAACACAAAGCTTATTACTTATGACAATGATTTTAACTTTATAAAAAATATTGAATTAGAACCTTTCTGTTTTATAAATGAAGATGGTAAGTATTATAATTTAGATGCAGATGCACGATATGTCTTTGTTGATTCTTCTGATCAAAAATTAATTATTATATCACAACCAGAAAAAAGGAGTCAATATTCCTTCATTGAATCAGGCGGTATTGAAATAATTTCGGATTATTAACAGGATAAATTCCTCCGTTGCCTCACAATTAAATCGTGTGGTTTATAATCAACAACAATAACATCTTTTAAAATTCCTTTTTCCAGCTTTTCAAAGCTAGCAATTTGTGTGCATTCAAACATCCTTGTTTCTTCATTAACAATTTACCTAACTTTATCTCCACTTAACGGAGGGGCTGACCGTTCTTTTATTTGATACCTGACAGACATAAATTTTTTTCTAAAGATATAAATTTAAAATATAATAATCAGAAAATTATTTTTTATTGAGAGAGGAGATATAAACTTCACGAAGCGGGGTTATGGAATTTATAATTTCGATAAATAATTTCGTATATTTCCTCTATAAATCCCCCAATGCCCCACAAAAGATATTACCCCTTTTAGGCGTTTTGGTGAACGAAT
>JAEINX010000072.1 GCA_016342645.1 Bacteroidales bacterium
AGAAGAAAGCTTGAATCTTCTTGCTTTTGGTGATTAAATTGGAAAAAGACATTGCCGTGAGTTTTAATCCTTGTTGGTCTAAACCTCAAGCATAATGCTTGTTACGCTAAGGGAGTTTTAAGTTTTGTTTATGTTTTTTGAGTGAATTTTTTAGGTTCTACACCTTTGCTTTCATAAACTCAGAGGATAAATCAAAGAAAACCTATTTGCTATACCTATTATAAAATTCACTCATAATGGAGGGCAAATTACAATTGATTCACACATTAATGAAGATAGCGTCAGGCTCCATATTACAGATACCGGAGTAGGCATGCCTCCTGAGGTTATTGATCATTTATTCCAAATAGACAAGGATATATCAAGCAAAGGAACCAATAATGAAAAAGGCACAGGATTGGGGCTCATTCTGTGTAAAGAATTTATTGAAAGAAATGGAGGTTCAATTACTGTAAAGAGCGAAGTAAATATGGGCAGTGAGTTTATTATATTATTGCCACGATAGAGTAATTAGAATGCATTATTATTTTTAGAAAACAACTTTCACTAGCAATTCATACAATTTAGCCTTGGTTTGTATTATTCAAACAGCCAAAACGGTAACAACGATGTTTCTCTGTCTTCTAGGCCCATCAAATTCGCATAAAAAAATATTTTGCCATGTTGATAAACCGATTTTTCCATCTATTATAGGAATTGTTTCGCTCGGCCCGATAATCCCGGCTTTTAAATGTGAATCGCCGTTATTATCTTGAGAATCATGTTCCCAAACTCCTGCGGGTATAAGTTTTTTCAAAAGGCTTATAACATCATTTTGAACCGATTGATCCCAGTTTTCCTGTATCATTATTGCGGCAGTCGCACCTTGAACGTAAACACTAACTATTCCGCTTATTATCTTTGTTTCTGATATAATTTCATTTACATGATTTGTAATATCGTAGAGTCCGTTGTGTTTGTCGGTTGAAATTTGAAATGTGGTTTGCATATCTAAGTGGTTTATATGTAGCCGATTAATAATTTTTTATCAAATTCATAATAATTGGTGTTTATTTAGGAGTAAAGGTATAAAGGTATAACGGTATAACGGTTTAAAGGGACAAGACCCTATTTCCTTTATTTCCTTTATTTCCTTTATTTCCCCTATTTCCCCTATTTCCCCTATTTCCTTTATTTCCTTTATTTCCTTTATTTCCTTTATTTCCCTTATTTCCTTTATTTCCTTTATTTCCTTAATTCCCCAAATTTCCCTTATCTCCCAATTCAACTCTAATTAATTACAGTGATTCATTCACTTCCATCTTAGCTTTCAAATATTTCCCTGTATAAGATTTGTTGCATTTAGTTAAATCTTCGGGAGTTCCTGAAAAAACGACATACCCACCCTTTTCTCCACCTTCAGGCCCCAAGTCGATGACCCAATCGGCACATTTAATAATTTCCTGATTATGTTCGATGACAATGATAGAATGCCCTTTTTCAATCAGTGCATTTAATGCACTTAATAAATTATTTATATCATGAAAATGAAGGCCGGTTGTCGGTTCATCAAAAATAAACAAAGTAGGGTTTTCCGAAAATCCTTTTGAAAGAAAATAAGCAAGCTTGATCCTTTGGGCCTCGCCACCACTTAAAGTACTCGAAGACTGACCCAAACCCAAATATCCTAATCCGACATCTTGAAGTGCTTGCAATTTGCGAATTATTTTTGCACTTAAAGATGATTCGCTTTTGAAAGTAGTAAAAAAAGCTATGGCTTGATTTATAGTAAGATCTAAAATATCGGAAATGTTTTTATCGTGAAATTTTATATCAAGGATTTCATCTTTAAATCGCTTTCCATTACAGTTTTCGCAAGTCAAATAAATATCTGCCATAAATTGCATTTCAATTTTCACAACACCTTCGCCTTCACATTCATCACAACGTCCACCTGGGACATTAAACGAAAAGTAACCTGGTTTATAGCCGCGTAATTTTGACAGTTTTTGATTAGCAAATAAATTTCTAATATCATCGAAAGCTTTAATATAAGTTACAGGGTTTGAGCGAGACGACCGACCGATTGGATTTTGATCAACAAACTCAATTGAAGAAATGTTGCGAATATTACCGGTAATTCTTCCAAAATTTCCTGTCTTATCACCGTAGCCCCCATGGATTTTTTTAATTGCCGGAAATAAAATTCTTTTCACTAAAGAAGTTTTTCCCGATCCGCTAACACCCGTTATTACGCACAAAAGGTTTAATGGAAATTTGATACTAATATTTTTTAAATTATTTTCTCTTGCACCTGTAATTTCTATGAAGTCTTTAAATTTTCTTCTATACTCGGGTTTTTTAATAAATTTTTTATGAGTAAGATACTGGGCAGTCAAACTTTTTTCATCTTCTTTTAGTTCTTCGATAGTTCCTTGAAAAATAAGTTCACCACCATTGACACCGGCCATTGGGCCAATGTCGATAATTTGATCGGATGAGCGAATAATATCTTCATCGTGTTCAACAACAATTACTGTATTTCCTAATTTTTTAAGCTCTAAAAGTACTTTAATTAAAAGTTTTGTGTCTCTCGGATGCAATCCGATACTTGGCTCATCCAAAATATACATCGAACCTACCAAACTGCTCCCAAGTGAAGTAGCGAGATTTATTCGCTGTGATTCTCCGCCGGAAAGAGTCGAAGAGGATCGATTTAAAGTCAAATATCCTAAGCCGACATTATTAAGATAATCTAATCTGTTAATAATTTCGGTCAGTAATCGTTTTGAAATTTGTGCGTCAACTTCGCTGAGTTTAATATTTTTGAAAAAATCAAGTAATTTTGAAATGGGAAATTCTACTAAATCCGATATAGATTTTTTATTTATTTTAATATAATTTGCATCCTTACGAAGTTTTGAGCCTTTACATTCTGTACAAGTGGTTTTCCCTCTATACCTTGAGAGCATCACCCGATATTGAATCTTATAAGTTTGTTCTTCTACATATTTAAAAAACAAATTTAAGCCTTTAAAATACTGATTTCCTGTCCAAAGTAAATCAATTTGATCTTTGGTGAGTTCATAAATTGCTTCGTGTATAGGAAAATCAAATTTATAAGCATTCATAATTAATTCATCTTTCCACTCGCTCATTTTTTCGCCTTTCCAGCAAACGATTGCTCCTTCATAAACTGAAAGGCTTTTATCGGGAATTACTAAATCTTCATCAATACCAATTATTTTTCCAAATCCTTCACATTTTGGACAGGCACCATAAGGATTGTTAAAACTAAAAAGATTTGGTGTGGGCTCCTCAAAACGTATTCCATCACTTTCAAACTTATTTGAAAAAGATTTTTTTAATTTCTGTCCATTTAAAAAATATTCAATTATGCAAAAATCCTCTCCCTCATAAAATGCCGTTTGTATGGAATCAGCAATTCTTGAATTGAAATCCTTATCGTTTTTCCTAACAACCAGACGATCAATTACGATGGAAATATTTTGGTTTTTTTTGGTTTTTTTTGAATCGAATTCATCAATTCTAATTATTTCTCCATTTATAGCAACTCGACTAAACCCCTGTTGAGCTAAAATTGCTAATTGTTCGGATAATAATCTTTCAGGTTTCAAACTGAGAGGAGAAAAAATGATAACTTTTGTATCTTCTTTAAGAGATAAAATAAAATCTGAAACATCGCTGACATTATGTCGTTTTACTATTTTCCCTGAAACCGGTGAATATGTTTTTCCTATCCTAGCAAAAAGCAACTTTAAATATTCATATATTTCGGTTGAAGTACCCACAGTCGATCTTGGATTTCTTGTATTTACTTTTTGTTCGATAGCTATTGCCGGTGAAATTCCACTAATATAGTCAACATCAGGCTTCGACATTCTTCCGAGAAATTGTCGGGCGTATGCACTTAGGCTTTCCACATAGCGGCGTTGACCATCAACATATAATGTATCGAATGCTAAAGATGATTTTCCCGAACCCGATAAACCGGTGACTACCACAAATTTATTGCGTGGAATAGCTACATCAATATTTTTTAAATTGTGTACCCTCGCACCCTTTATTTTTATAAAGCTTTTTGAATCCGTTTTGTCGAATTTTTTTTGAATCATTTCTTAAAATTAAAATAAATTGCAAAATTATTAATTATATTTGCATTTTATAAAATATTGTATAAATTTGCATGATATTTGTAATGTTTACGAATGAGTAGTAAATAAAAAAATAGAATTATAAAAACAATTGGAGGAAAGCTTATAGATTAAATATTTACTCTTAGAAACCGAAATATAAACTTAAAACAGAGTGAATATGAAAGCTCATGCAGAAAGCGATAAAGACTTGATTAACAGGTATATTTCTGGAGATCAAATTTGTCTTGAGAAAATAATTTACCGACACAGAAACAGAGTATTTGCTTATATTTTATTGCTTGTTAAAGATAAACAATTAGCAGATGACATATTTCAAGATACCTTTATTAAAGTTATTAATACAATTCGAAACGGATCGTATCAAGAAGAAGGCAAATTCATTCAATGGGTTATGAGAATTGCTCATAATCTTATTATAGATCATTTCAGAAAGTCGAAAAGAATACCTGTTTTCGATAATAGTAATGACGATTTTGATATTTTTGATACAATCAAGTTTACTGATGCATCGATTGAAGACAAAATGATCACAGATCAGATTCATCAGGATGTAAGAAAATTGATTGAATTTTTGCCGCCGGAACAAAAAGAAGTTCTTTTTATGCGACATTATTCGGATATGAGTTTTAAAGATATTGCTGAACAAACCGATGTTAGTATAAACACGGCATTAGGTAGAATGCGATATGCTTTAATAAATTTAAGAAAGTTGATTGAAGAAAAAAATGTAATTTTAACTACGTAGTTGGATTTTTCATTTTCATTATAATAAAGAGTTTTTTTTTTCGTTTGCTTTGTGTATTTAATTTCCAACTTATGCAAATGCTTATGAAACAAACCCTTACCATTAATCAATTATTTCTTTTGGCTTGTAACGAAAATGAAAAGGAGTTCTTTAGCAGAATGAAATTTAAGTTTGGTGCAAGGCACATTGATATCACTTCACCAAGCGAAAGTGTTATCAAAAATATTTTAAATTATTCAAGAGGTTTATCAATCTTGAAGACAAGGTTCACAGGAAATGTGAAAATAATCCTTAATTAGGAAAAGAAAAGAAAAATATTCCCCTGCTTTTGCCGGGGATTTTTTTTATTACAAAATTTTCAATTTGAGAACATCAGAAAGATATAAACAATTAATTGAATATTTTTCGAAGCATCAACCTGAAGCCGAAACAGAGCTTGTTTATGAAAAACCTTATGAATTAATTGTTGCTGTAATTCTTTCAGCTCAATGTACTGACAAAAGAGTAAATATTATCACACCTGAATTTTTTGAACATTTTCCGAATGAAAAGTCATTAGCTAATGCTGAATTTGAAGATGTATTTTCAATAATAAAAAGTTGTTCTTTTCCAAATAATAAAGCAAAACATCTTATTGGAATGGCAAAAACTCTTGATAAAGAGTTTAAAGGTGTACTTCCATCTGATGTTGAGGAACTTCAGAAGTTACCCGGGATAGGTCGAAAATCAGCAAATGTAATCGCTTCTGTTGTATTTAACAAGGCTGTAATTGCAGTTGACACCCATGTTTTCAGGGTTTCCAATAGAATTGGGCTTACAACAAATGCAAAAACTCCTCTCGAAACCGAAATGCAATTAACAAAACATATTCCTGAAGATAAACGAGCTATTGCTCATCATTGGATACTTCTTCATGGAAGGTACATTTGCAAAGCCCGAAAGCCAGATTGTAGCAATTGTGGGATAAAATCGTTCTGCCGTTATTATGAAAATAATAATTTGATTTAGCAGAAGTTCTATAAACTTATTTTTTCCTTTGCAATCTATATCAATTAATAAAAAAAAAGTATATTTGTGAATAAATATTTTTTGAAAATTATTAAATCATAATAAATCTAAAAAGCTATGAGTAAAGATAATAAATCTGATATTAAAGAAAATCCGAAACAAAAAGCACTTGAACTAACTCTTGACAAAATTGAAAAATTATATGGAAAAGGAACCATAATGAAATTAGGTGCTTCCGCAGTTGATAATATCCCATCAATTTCAACCGGATCAATAGGTTTGGATGATGCATTAGGAATTGGTGGCCTTCCAAGAGGCAGAGTAGTCGAGATTTATGGACCAGAGTCATCAGGTAAAACAACACTTGCTATTCAAGCAATTGCAGAAGCACAAAAAGAAGGTGGAATAGCAGCCTTTATTGATGCCGAGCATGCTTTCGATAGATTTTATGCCAAAAAACTTGGTGTTGATATCGAGAATTTACTTGTTTCTCAACCTGATAATGGCGAACAAGCTTTAGAAATTACCGATAATTTAATTCATTCGGGTGCTATTGATATCATCGTTATTGATTCTGTGGCTGCACTAACTCCAAAAAGTGAAATTGAAGGACTTATGGGTGATTCAAAAATGGGTTTACAAGCACGGCTTATGTCTCAAGCCCTAAGAAAACTAACTTCAATCATCAGCAAAACCGGAGTTTGCTGCATTTTTATAAATCAATTACGTGAAAAAATTGGAGTTATGTTTGGTAATCCCGAAACAACCACCGGAGGTAATGCTTTAAAATTTTATTCTTCAGTAAGGCTTGATATTAGAAGAATCAGTCAAATTAAAGATGCTGAAAATGTTGTTGGTAATAGAGTTAGGGTGAAAGTTGTTAAAAATAAAGTTGCACCTCCTTTTAAAAAGGCAGAATTTGATTTGATTTACGGTGAGGGTATTTCTAAAATGGGCGAAATAATTGATCTTGGGGTGGAGCAAAACATTATTAAGAAAAGTGGCTCATGGTTTAGTTATGGCGAAACCAAGCTTGGACAAGGTAGAGATGCGGTTAAAAAACTTCTTGCTGATAATCCTGAATTAGCAGATGAACTTGAAGAAAAAATCAGAAAGAATCTTTCAGAGATTTAATAAACGAGAATGCTTTTTATTATATTTTTATCAATTTTTAAAAAATGAAAAATAATATAAATACTTGTTTCATAGTGTTTTTTCAAACGCTTATAAGTTTTTCATTAAAGATATTTCTACTCTTTTTCGTTGCAGGCTTGGCTTTCACATCCTGCAACAATGCAACTAAAAAAACCGATAATAAGACTGAGACCGAATTAACAGAAATTGAGATATTAAATAATAAAATAAACTCTAATCCCGATAATGCTCAATTTTATAATGATCGAGCACTTTACTTTATTAATCATAATAATGATAATGAAGCATTAGGCGATATAAAAAAAGCAATTGAATTGGATGAATCTAATTCTGATTATTATATCACTCTTTCAAATATTTACTTATATCAGGGAAAAGTAAGTAATAGTCTTGATGCAATTAATAAAGCACTTGAATTGGATACGGATAAGGCAAGAATATACTTGAAATTGGCTGAAGTACATTTAATTTTAAAAGAATATCAAACAACACACGAAAATATTGAAAAGGCACTTGAATTGGATCCGATAAATCCTGTGGCATATTTTATCAATGGATATTCTTTTCTTGAGGAGGGAGATACAAATTTGGCTATTAGAAATTTTCAGGAAGCTATCAGCCAGGATCAGGGTTATTTAGATGCATTTTATTATTTAGGAATGATTTTTTCGGATAAGAATGATAAACTTGCGGTAGAATATTTGAATAATGCTTTAGAAATAGAGCCTGATAATGTTGAAGTTCTTTATTTATTGGGATTATTTTTTCAGGAAAATGAAGAGACAGAAAAAGCTATTGAAATATATGATAGAATTTTAAAAATTGATGAAAATAACAAATATGCAAATTATAATAAAGCGTATATTAAATTGGTTTATTTAGAGGAGTTTGAAAATGCAATTGATGATTTTTCAAAAGCAATTGAAACTGATCCTGCTTATTCGGATGCCTATTACAATAGAGGATATTGTTATGAATTGTTGAATGATTTCGAAAATTCTGTTAAAGATTACCAAAAAACTTTATCCTTGAGGCCTAATCATGAAAAAGCAATTAATGGGTTGAATAGAATTGATAAAGAAATAAAATAATTTATTGATTTTTAAACTCTTTTAATTCATCCGCCAGATGTTCAATAATTATTTTCGTATTTTTAAATAATTCTTCAAGGCCTGAAGTATCCTTATCTCGTCCTTTTTTCTCCAATTGAAAAGCCAAATCAACAACTTCTGAAGAACCAAAATTTCCAAGGTCATTTTTAAAACTATGAGCATTGAAAATTAAAGATTCGAAATCAGTATTTTTAATATTTTCTTCAATATTATTTAATGTGTCGGGAAAAGATTCAAGAAACATGTCGATTATTTCAACAAGAAGGTCATCGCCAAGCATTCCTTTTTTTTCTATCAAATCTTTCTCGTTAATGTATTTATTCATAGTATTTTTACTTGAATTAAAAACTTATGAGTAATATTTATTTTTTAGAATATCTAATTCTTTAAGCAATTTTTCTGTTGATGATTTCAGTTCCTCAAAAAGCACTGAAAGATTTTCAGAATCATTTTTTTTTCCTTTTTCTTCAAGTTGCCTGGCTAATTCTTTTGTGTCGTTAGCGAGAAAGTTTGAAATTACACCTTTAAGGCTATGAGCATTGAATTGAAGTGAGTCGAAATCAGATTCGGAAATATTTTTGTGAAGATTTGAGAATCTTGTGGGATATTCTTCCGCAAACAATTCAATTATTTCACTAACAATTTCTTTATCAAAATATTTAAAGTTATTTATGAATTTTTGGTGATCAATCATTATTTAATTTTATTAACGTGTAATAACTTAATTTGTTGATTTATACTATTTAGAATAGTTGTGATTTATAACATTTGAGAGCACATTTATTAATTGTGCCTCATTTATAGGTTTTGGAATAAAATCATTCATTCCTGCTTCCAAAATTTTTGTTTCTTCCTCAACCAAAAGATTTGCAGAAACTGCAATAATTGGAATTTTGGTTATTTTGGTTTTTTCTTTTTCTCGGATGTCTTTTGTTGCTTGAATTCCATCCATAATAGGCATTTGAATATCCATTAATATGCAGTCAAAATATTCATTATCAAAAATATCGACAGCTTCTTTTCCATTATTGACAATAGTAACCGTATGATTCATTCTAACCAAAAATGATTTTGTAATCTTTTGGTTTATTAGATTGTCTTCGACAACAAGAATTTTTAAAGAAACCTGATTATCACCCATCACATTAAAATATTATATGGTTCATATTTTTGATTTAGTACAAATTTAACAATTTTTTTAAATTTAATTGAAAGAATTTCTATTTTAAATTAAACAATTATTATTATTTATCCAATATTCAATAATAATGCCAACAGTTTTAGCAATTGTTATTCAATTAATAAATTAAAATATATTCTCAAAATGAGATTAAAAATTCTTTTTTATGGAACTAAAATAATAATTAGAAAAATAATTAAACACCTTGTTCAATTAAATCACATAATTTCAAATCATTTTATAAATAAGCTCCACTTAAGTTGATAATTTACGAATTTAAAACTCTTCAATATCTCCTTGATCGTTAATAAGAACGCCCCAATTTATTGCTGCAAGAATATCATCTTCAAAGAAAAAATCAATAAGTGCTTGATCAAACGAAAGTCTTTTTTCGCCCTCTTCCTCAATTTCGTCTTCAATTTCCGTAAATCCGTTTGCATTCATTAACTCAATAACTTCTTTTTCATTTAGTTCAAAAATTTTCTTCCCAAACAGCATTGCCTCTGGATTGTCAGTCTCAAAACAAGAAATTACAGATTTCTCAACACCTTCAAAAAAAACTGTAATGCCTATAGACCAATAATTTAAGATCAAGGTATTAAAATCAGCATCATCTTCAATCTCTTCTATATTTTCAATTTCTTCAGCCTCCCCCAGATACGAAGTAAGTTTTTCTGTAGTATCACCGAATTCCAATTCACCAAAACCAATTTTAGGCTTGATTTCTAATGTTAACTTTTTCATTTTTATTGTTTATTGTTTATTGTTTTAAAAATTATTTAAATGGTGAGCCCGGTTCTTTCGCCATATGTTTATAAACTATTTTATCTAAATAAGATGGAATAAATTTATTAAGGAAAACGGTCATTTTCCCTTGGCCTGTTAGAATTAAGCTTCGTTTTCTTTTTTTTATTGCATTGGCAATATAATTCGCAACTTTTTCGGCCGACATCATTTTTGATTCATCACGGGGAGATTCCCCCTGTTGATTGCCATCTTTTCCAAGAGCTGTGTTTCTGATATTTGAGCTTGTAAAACCCGGGCAAGCAATCATAACATGTAGATTTTTCTTAAGATTTTCTATTCGTAAAACTTCAAGAAAACCATGAATTGCGAATTTTGATGCCGAATATCCCGTTCTTCCCGGAAGGCCTTTATATCCTCCAATTGAAGAAACGCCAACCACTGAACCATGTGATTTTAATAGATATGGTAAAGCATATTTTGTGCAATAAACCGTACCCCAAAAATTAACATTCATCAAATCTCTAATGACTTTTAAGTCAAGTTCCTCAAAAATTGCACGCATGGAAATTCCTGCATTATTTATCAAAATATCAATCTGGCCAAAAGATTCAATAGTCTTTTCAACTAATCTTTTGCATTGATCTTCTTTGCTTACATCTGTTTTTACAGTGAGAACATTTTTATTATTTTGTTTTAAAATAGTTGCGATTTCTTCTAATTTATCAAAATTTCTAGCAGCCATTACAACTTTAGAACCTCTTTTTGAGAATTCCTCTGCAAGAGCCTTTCCAATCCCTGATGAAGCACCACTAATTATTACAACTTTATTTTTCATATTTTTATTGATAAAATCTCTACAAGTATAAGCCATTTTTTAAAAAAGAAAAGAATAATAATAAAAAAATAACATTTTATGTTTATGATTAATTAATTTAGCAAAAAAAGTATATAATTTAAACATAAAAAATGATAACAAACCGGCAATTATTTTTTCAACATCTTGCACTTCCATCATCACAACCCCTTGCTTTAGAGATTGAAAGAGCCGAAGGAATTTTTGTTTTCGATAATAATGGAAAACGATATTGTGACTTGGTATCAGGTGTTTCAGTAAGCAATCTTGGTCACAGGCATCCTAAAGTTATTCAAGCCATTAAAGATCAGCTTGATAAGTATTTACATTTGATGGTTTACGGAAAATATATCCAAACACCACAAGTTCAATTGGCAACTGAGCTGGCAAAAAATCTTCCCGAAAACCTTTCATCGGTTTATTTTGTTAATTCGGGGAGTGAAGCAATTGAGGGGGCGATGAAACTTGCCAAACGATATAGCGGTAAAACAGAAATTATAGCTTTCAAAAAGGCCTATCATGGAGGCACTCAAGGTGCATTAAGTATTTTTGGGGATGAAAGTTTCAAGCAATCATATCGCCCTTTACTTCCGGCAATCAGGTTTTTAGAATTTAACAATTCGAACGATCTTGAAAAGATTTCAAAAGAAACAGCCTGTGTTATAATTGAACCTATTCAATCCGAGGCGGGTGTCATTCTTCCGAAAGAGGGTTTTTTAATAAAACTTAAAAAGCGCTGTGTCGAAACCGAAACGCTTTTGGTTTTCGATGAAGTTCAACTTGGTTTTGGTCGCACAGGCAGCCTTTTTTGTTTTGAGCAGCTAAATGTGATTCCCGATATCCTTTGCATTGCAAAAGCAATGGGTGGCGGTATGCCAATCGGGGCTTTTATTTCATCGAAAAAAATTATGTCTAAATTAACTTATGATCCTGAACTTGGACATATTACAACATTTGGAGGTCATCCGGTTTGTTGTGCCGCTGCCCTTGCCAACTTAAAAGAGTTAACTGAAACAAATCTGATTTCTGAGGTTAGAGAAAAAGGAGAAATGTTTATAGATATTCTTAAGAACCATCCTGTTGTTAAAGAGATTCGAGGAAAAGGCTTAATGATTGCTGTTGAACTTTATGATATTGAAAAAACTGACAAACTTGTTAATTTATTTGTAGAAAACGGAATAATTGTCGATCGTTTTATTTTTCGCCCTACAGCATTTCGTATTGCCCCACCTTTGATTATTACCAAAGAGGAAATTAAATATATTTGCAAAATAATTTTAAAATGTTTTGATGAATTGAAATTTGAGTAGTACTAAAAATTCTTATTTCTAAAAATAAAACACACAAAAAAGCTTAAAATAATTAATTATGAAAACCTGTACACAAGAAACTAATAAAAAAAATTGCAATTGTAGCTACCCTTGTTCTAAAAAAGGAATTTGTTGCGAGTGTATTAGCTATCACAGAAATATGGGAGAGCTGCCCGCCTGTTATTTCCCCGATGATATTGAAAGGACTTATGATCGTTCGATAGAAAATTTTGTTCAGCTTTTTAATAATCGTGGAGCATGGTGGTAGGAAGAGAAAAATGTTTTAGTGTTGCTCAAAAAAAGGGAAAACCGGATTATAAATTCAAGGTTCTTCATACAAAAAAATAATAAACATAATAAAAAAGAGATGTTGAATAAAATAAACATTGATAGAATTTTGTTTCTTGACATAGAAACAGTTCCAATATATTCGGATTATAATCAACTTGATGAAAAGTTTAAAGCGTTATGGGACAAAAAATCTTCTTATTTGTTAAAAAATGAAGAAGATACTCCTGAAAAACTATACAAAAAAGCAGGAATTTATGCTGAGTTTGGAAAGATTGTGTGTATTTCAGTGGGGTTTTTCAGAGATAATGTATTCAGAATTAAATCTTTTTATAGTGAGGATGAGAATCAACTTTTATCAGATTTTATTAACTTACTCGAAAAATATTATTCTTTTAAACAACACCTTTTATGCGCTCATAACGGTAAAGAATTTGATTTCCCATATCTTGCCCGAAGAATTTTAATTAATGGATTGAAACTCCCCGAAATTTTAGATAATGCCGGCAAAAAACCTTGGGAAGTTGCTCATCTTGATACTTTAGAATTATGGAAATTTGGAGATTATAAAAATTATACTTCTTTAGAATTATTGGCAGCAGTTTTCGATATCCCAACACCAAAAAACGATATAGACGGAAGTGAGGTAGCTGATGTTTTTTGGAAAGATAATGATTTGCAGCGCATTGCTACCTATTGCCAGAAAGATGTTTTAACAATTGCTCAGCTATTTCTTAGATATCAAGGCAAACCTTTGATTAGCAGAGAGAATGTAATAATCGTTGAATGATTTTATTTAGACCTTTTCTTAATTAGGGTATGAGCAAAATCCTTTCTAATGCATTTTCATAATTTATTATCAAATTATTTACAATCGTAATTACCAGTTTATTAATGTTTTGAAATCCTTTATATTGAAATTTTCTTATCAAACATTGAATTTTTGCATGAAAGTAAATTGTTAATTTCAGATTTATTTAGTTTGATTAATAAAAAAAATTATACATTTGTTTTGACAAAAAACAAAATTATCATGTTGACCCACTTAAAAATATTTAAGTTTAATTTATTGACAGGATGATAATTATAATTCTAATTATTTGGAAAATGATTATTGTGGGTTCGTCCGGTTAATAAAAAAATTTTAAATAATAAATTATTTACGAATGAAAAAAAATCTAATTATTTTAATTGCTTTATTATTACCTGTTCTAAGTATTGCACAGGATAAAAAAATCAAACTTAAATTTTCGGGCTTTGTGAAGTCAGATATTTTCTGGGATTCAAGGCAATCGGTAGCTGTTCGAGAAGGCCATTTTTATCTTTACCCAAAAAATGAATTAAAAGATTTGAACGGTAAAGACATTAACGACAAATCCGATTTTAATATTCTTTCCATTCAAACGCGTTTGAAGCTTGCAATTACAGGACCTGATGCTTTTGGAGCGAAAACTTCAGCATTGATTGAAGGTGCTTTTTTTGGTGCTACTGATCCAGATATAAACGGTTTCAGATTGCGTCATGCTTATGCGAAATTAAACTGGACAAATACTGAGCTTTTGGTTGGACAAACTTGGCATCCATTGTTTGTTACCTCTTGTTTTCCGGGTACAATATCATTTAATACCGGTGCTCCATTTCAACCTTTTACAAGAAATCCTCAAATCAGGTTAACTCAAACAATTGATAATTTTAAGATTCAATTGTCAGCAGTTTCGGAGAGAGATTTTCAAAGTACAGGACCGATAGGAAATAGCTCTTCTTATTTAAAAAATAATGTAATTCCTGAAATGAACCTTACTTTACAATACCAAAAGAATTACAAAAACGGAAATGAGTTTTTGGTTGGTATAAGCGGAGGGTATAAATCATTGGTTCCAAGGCTTGAAACCGATAGTTCATATAAAACAGATGAGAAAGTCAGTGGTTTTACAAGCATGGCTTTCTTAAAATATAAATATTCTGATTTCACATTTAAACTTGAAGGTTTTTATGGCCAGGAAACATATAATTTGACAATGCTTGGAGGTTATGTTGTAAAAGAAGTTACAAATCCTTTAAAGAATTTCGTTGAATATACACCTATCAATGTTTTGTCATTCTGGACTGATATTCACACAAATGGTGATAAGATTCAGGGAGGTTTTTTTGCAGGTTATACTAAAAACCTTGGTGCTGATAAGGATGTTATAGGCCCTTATTATTCAAGAGGATCCAATATTGATTATGTTTATAGAGTTTCTCCGCGAATTATTTTTAATTCAGGAAAAATGCGATTTGCCGGAGAAGTTGAAATGACAACTGCCGGATACGGAAAAACTACCGTTAAAGGAGAAGTCGAAAATGCAAAAGATGTAACAAACTTCAGAGTTTTATTAGGAGTTTATTATTTCTTTTAATAGACGATATCAAAATAAATTGGGATAAATCGGTTGACGAGGATATATCATTTTAATCGCAAAAACACATAATGTTGATATTTAAGATGTTATTTTAACATTTTTTGCGAGAAACCAGTTCGGTTTTTATCCAACCACCATAAAATATATAAACATTATATTTTATGGTGGTTTTTTTCTTCTTAGGTGAAATTTTTCTATAGACAAAAGAGTTCGATAAATAAGTCATCTGATGACTTCCGCCATAAATTTTTATTTTTTTTCCATTCTCAAAAATGTAAAAATCAAGCTAATTCTTAATATTATAAAATTATACTTTTTTAAAAGATAAAAAAAAATAATAAATTTGTATTAATATTTGTCATAAACTGAAAGGATAACTATTATGTCTATTAGACTTAAGCTATCAAAAGGATTAATAATAATTATTTTAGTTTCTAATATTATATTGGCTGCTGTTACATCTCTTTATGTTGGAAATGTATATTTTTCAGAAGTGCAAACCCGTGTCCGTCTTGATTTAAATTCAGCTCATGATACTTATATCAACTCAATAAATCAAATTGAAGAGGTGCTAAAGGCAATATCTATCCGGCGAAAAATATCTAATCCATTGGAACAGGAAGTTAAAGGAGACCTTGGGCAAGTTCTACAATACATATATATTAATAGTGGTATGGATATGCTTACTCTTGTTGGAACAGATGGAAGGGTTATTTATCGAGCACATAATCCACAACAAAATGGTGATGATATTTCTGAAATACCCATAATTAAAAAAGTTTTAGAAGAATGGAAACCGGCAAAAGGAACTATGATAGTCTCTCAAGAAATATTGCAAAACGAGAGTGAGGAATTGGCTAATCGGGCTATCATAAAAATAGAAAACACACCAAAATCACATTCCACTTCAAAAAAGATTGAAAAGAGGGGAATGATAATTGCTGCCGCAGTTCCTTTCATCACATTAGATACAAATAATACCGAAAAAAAATTGGGCTTACTTATAGGCAGTTGTCTTATAAATAATCATTTTGGGATTGTTGATAAAATCAAATCAGAAGTTTTTCAGGATCAGAGTTACGAAGGTGAGGATATAGGAACTGCAACTATTTTTTTTGATGATCTGAGGATTTCCACTAATGTTAAGGGAACTAACGATCAAAGGGCTATCGGAAGTAGAATGAGTTCTGAAGTCTATGACCATGTTATTAATAATGGTAAAGTTTGGGATGATCGGGCTTTTGTTGTTAACAACTGGTATATTACAAGCTATGAACCCATAAGAGATCCGAATAATAAAATAATCGGTTCGCTTTATGTGGGCTTACTGGAAGAACCATATAAAGAACCTCAAAAGATTATTATTTTGTTTTTTATCATCATGGTGAGTATAAGTACAATTGCCAGCCTACCCTTGTTGTTTTTTTATACCAGAAAGTTGCTAAAACCGATGGACAATATTATAAATATGTGTAAAAAAATAATTGCCGGTGATCTTACTGCACGTTGTTGCAGTAATTTTACCGGTGAGATGGGAATACTCTGTAAAACAATTAACCAAATGGCTGAAGCTATCGAAAAACGTGAGCAAGAATTACATAGAATTACTCAACAACAACTATTTCAAAGTGAAAAGCTTGCTTCTATTGGGCGCTTGTCTGCCGGAATAGCCCATGAAATAAATAATCCTCTCACAGGAGCATTAACCTTTGCTCATCTACTTAAACAAAAGAAAAACAATAATGAAGAAGATATTAATGATTTAGATGTAATAATTAGAGAAACAACGAGGGTGCGTGAAATCGTCAAAGGACTTCTTGATTTTGCAAGACAAACCCCTTTTAAAAAAGAGTTTATAAATATTAATGATATTTTAAATCAAGTTCTTAAACTTATCAGAAATCAAAAAGAATTTAAAAGCATTGTTATTGAAACAAAATACTTAAAAAATATTCCTGATTTTCATGGCGATAAAAATCAATTACAACAAGTTTTTCTTAACACGATTCTTAATGCCGGAGAAGCAATTACAAAAACCGGGACTATAAAAATAAGCACTTCTATTGATAAAAATCATATTATTATTTCAATAAAAGATACAGGGTGTGGGATCAAAAAAGAAAATCAAAATAAAATATTTGATCCGTTTTATACAACCAAAGCAGTAGGTAAAGGCACCGGCTTGGGATTAAGTATTAGTTATGGAATTGTTCAGCAACATGGTGGTTTTTTAGAATGTAAGAGTGAAGAAGGCAAAGGCACGACATTCAATATCTTTTTACCAATAAAAAAAAATAATACGGAAAAACCGAAAAAAAAGTAAAGAAAGTAGATAATGAATGTAAGTGAAAAAAATAATTTAGTAAAATATAGAATATTAGTTATTGATGACGAACCTATTGTCGGATTAAGTTGTAAGCGGATTTTGTCGTTGGAACAAAAATATGAAATTAAAATTGTAACGAATCCTCTTGAAGGACTGAAGGAAGCATCAACTGATAATTATGATTTAATCCTTCTTGATATTGTGATGCCTGAATTAGATGGAATTGAAATACTAAAAAGAATAAAAGCATTGGGAATATCTTCAGAAATTGTGATCATAACAGGTTATGCAACTGTTCAAACTGCAATTGAAGCTATTAAGCAAGGAGCCGCTGATTATATATGCAAGCCATTTACACCTGATGAACTAAACATAGTTATTGAAAAAGTAGTTAAACATTCTGTACTACTAAAAGAAAATATAGCTTTAAGAAAAGAGTTACACATGCATCAGGGGTTTATAGGAATTATTGGGGAAACTCCTAATATGGAAAAAATTTTTTCAATTATAAAGCATGTAGCTCCGACAAATGGAACAGTTATTATTTCAGGAGAAAGTGGAACAGGTAAAGAACTAATTGCTAAAGCCATTCACAGGCTTAGCCAGCGAAACGATAAGCCTTTCATTGCTTGTGATTGCAGTGCCTTAGCTCCTACTCTTCTCGAAAGTGAACTTTTTGGACATGTTAAAGGATCGTTTACCGGAGCAATTGCTCATAAAAAAGGCCTTTTTGAAATTGCCGATAAAGGCACTTTGTTTTTAGACGAAATTTCTAATATTTGTTTGGAAACCCAAAGTAAATTATTAAGAGTATTGGAAAATTCTGAAATAAAAAAGGTTGGTGATATTGTAGAACAAAAAATTGATATTCGTTTAATCGTTGCCACTAATAAAAACTTGTTGAAAATGATTAAAGATGAGACTTTTCGGGAAGACCTATTTTATCGTTTGCAAGTTGTTCCAATTCATATCCCACCTCTACGTGAACGAAAAGAAGATATCCCAAGATTAGCCTTAACGTTTTTAGAAAGGTTTCGGAAGAAAAACAAGACTAAAGTAAGAAACTTCGCCCTTGAAACCATTTCATTATTTGATAATTACAATTGGCCCGGAAATGTCAGGGAATTAAAAAACCTTGTGGAACGACTTGCGATTCTTTGTGATTCTGAAATCATTGAACCTGCTGATCTACCGTATGAATTTAAAAATTTACAGTTTCGGGATTTTATTCACAAACTGCCTCAAAAATGGGATGAATTCAAAGAGCTTAAACAACAAATCCAAGAAAATGCCATCGTTGAAATAGAAAAACGATTTCTTATTGAGGCACTGCAACGCTCAGGTGGAAATGTCAGCAATGCAGCAGAAGATGTAGGAATGCAACGCACAAATTTTCATCAACTTTTAAAATTGCATAAAATCAATTCTAAAAATTTTGCTTAAAATCATTCCGCTTTTTTCGCAAACTTATTTTCTAAATTAACTTTGATAAGTGTACATTTTACAAAGTAATGTTTGTTTATAAATATGTGTATATTCTTTTATACACTGTATAAATTTTTCAAACAAAAAACCCATATTTATTAATAATTTTCATGGAATTATTTTTAAATTAACTTAAATATATTTTTCTAACTATCTAATTATAAAACTACCAGCAAGGATTGGATTTCAAATCCATTTTAACAAAAAAGTTTTGGAATACTTATTGCCTTAGCATGAATTGAAAAGAATTAAATGAATGAAAAGAATAGAAAACATAAAAATTAATTAAAAAACGGAGGATATTATGAACTCGGAACATTCAATATTGGTAATTGATGATGAAGCGATTATTTGTGAAAGCTTCACAAGAATTTTGTCTAAAGATGGTTATAAAGTTGACTCTAAAACTGAGCCTTATGAAGGTTTAGAGTTAGCAATATCCAATAAATATGATCTTGTTTTTCTTGACTTAAAAATGGATAAAATGGATGGAATGGATTTATTTAATGAACTTAGAAAGAAAAATCCTAATGTGCCTGTTATTATTGTTACAGGTTATCCAAGTATGGACACGGCTATTGAATCTGTAAAACTACATGCTTCAGATTACATATTAAAACCATTTACACCTGAAGAAATTCTTAAATCTGTAAACCAGATTATTCCTCAAAAAGAAATTCTCAGCACGGCAGCTAAAGCTAAGTTATCAAAAAAAACAGACTGGAAAGCTTCTGATGATCCGATTAAATTTTTTGAAATTTCATGGATGCAGCAAGGCACTGACGGCTCAATTCGTATAGGTGGACAACTTCCGAATTTTATTTCAAGTAATGTGAATGAATTCTTGTTTCCTGAAGTTAATGATGTATTATATGCCGGTTTGCCTTTAGCAGGAGCAGTTTTAAGTAATAAAACCAAAATCATGATTCCATCTCCTTTGTCGGGAAAAGTCATTGAAGTTAACCATAAATTAGCAAGTAATCCATCTATCATAAAAGAGAATTCTTTTAATGAAAGTTGGATAGCAAGAATTGAGCCTTTTGATGCTAAAAAAGACTTGCAAGTTACTCAATGCCGAAATGTAACTTTACTTTGTAAAAATGTAGATGAAGAAAAAGAATATTTACCGAGACTCGTTGATTTGGGTTGCATTGTAAAATGCGTAGATACGGTTTACAAAGCTGTAATCAACTTATACGAAGAAGAAAACAAAGTTATTTTTATTGATGCCGAATCTTTATCTGATAATGGGCCTGAATATGTAGAAATTATAAATCAAGAAACACCTGAAGCAAAAGTTATAATAATAGGTAAACCTGATTCAAAATTTGAAGAAATCTTTAGAAAAAATAAAATATTGTATTACTGTGTCAGTTCGCTGTTTAATAAAGAGATTACAGATATTCTTTACAGTGCTTTTACATCAATACAAGAAACTGAGGTTTTTGAATCATGCCCAGTAAGCTTCATTCCTCAATCAATCAGAAAAATAAATATTACTAACAAATATGGCAATAAAGTAACCCTATTAGTTTTTGGAGATTTGCTCTATAACAACAAAGACATAGGATATTTTCTTGTTAATAAGCTATTAGAAAAATCTTATCCGATTAAAGTTGCACGCGGTAAGAATTCTTTCAATCCGGAAGATTCTAAAGGATTACAAATAATTGATAAAACTAAAGAAGAAAACGATATTATAATAATTCTACAGGCAAAAGACTCGAATAAACTTCCTGGACAAATACACAAGAAGATCGAAAAATACACAAATAATGAGGGATCAGATTGCAGTATTAAAAATTTAGTTATTCAACCAAAAATAATTGACGAAAATGAGTATATGATTTTCAATAATAAAACAACAAAAGCTGTTGCAGAATTTATATTTAATGAGATGGCATCTTGTGTATAACAAACGTTAGTTGAAATTCAAATTAGACTCTATTAAAAATAAAGACACTATTAGAACAATGACATTTGTTCTTCCTTTTTAGGTTTCATTTCATTAATAAAACTATTCCAAAGACTTAAGTCAATCTTTAAGCAATATTTGTCATTCATAAATTTTAATTGTTCTTCGACGTATTGCTTCGTGGAATTTAGTGCAAGTTTATACAAGTCGATGCGAATCAACACATCTTTTGTAAAAACTCTCTTTGCATCTGGAAATGTAATTGACCGCAAGAATTCTTCCGTTTGTGGATTATTCAAAAGAATTATTGCAAAAACAGCGAATTCAATCTTTTCAAAACCAATAAAATAACAAGTGTCATCAAGCATTACCGGTTTGTCGTTTTGAGGCAATACAAGAGTAAAAAGAAATGTTTTATAAAGTCCCGAAATTGCAATTTTGTAAGGTTTAAACGAATAATTTCCAATGCCGAAAATTGAGAACAAAGGTTTACCCCTGTAAATACTTGATTTTCTTGATTGAAAAGCCGACAAATGTTTAGATAGGTATCGGTATGTTTCAGGGAATTGATTCTTAATGTAAAAAGTCTCTTGTCCAACTTTACTTTGTGTAATGATTGTATATTTTCGCGTCCAGTTAATCACAGTATTTTTTAAATCCGAACTCTTAAGCAAGCCATAAACTAAGTCTGCTTCTATATCAAATTTTTCATTTAATTTATTTATATAAAGCCCATTGACATTTTCTAATTCCATAACCGCCGAACAATCGTGTTTTACGCCTTGTCGCCACTCAAACGCACATGAACCGTCAAAAGATTGTGTATGAAAATAGTTTTCGGTATTTGAAACAAATTTATCACCTAACCACCCAGGGCTGTTCAATTCTAAATAAATTGTTGATAACTATATAAGTTAAAGAAATCCAAGCTGTTTTCATAGAGTTCA
>JAEINX010000073.1 GCA_016342645.1 Bacteroidales bacterium
CTAAGGACGCACTAAGTACATCACAAAGACAAACAACGTATTATCTGCTTTTTCATATTTCTAATTTTTTCTTTGTGTTCCTTAGTGAAAATCCTTTTTGCTCCTTAGAGGTTAATAATACCTTTTTCATTTTACTATTAATAATATCGGTATATTTGAAAAAAATTAAAAATAAATTAGATTTGAATCAATTACCCAACATTTTCTTGTAATTTGAAATGAGAAACATTCTAAAACTTTTATTAAGCCCCTATTTTATTGCATTAATTATTGCTCTGATAATTATTGTTTTATTACCCCCAATGTTTAATAAATATAAAGTTGAATTAATTGAATCCGGGATTATTGAAAAGAAAGACGGCAGGCAATTTTATCATGATCTAAATAATGATAGCTTAAGCGAAAAGCTTATAGTATTTCCTAATATAAAAGAGGAAGCCGCCTTAAAAGTTATTGGCCATAATGAGGGAATAGTCGGGCAATGGAATTTTAAAGGAAAACTAAATGATAAAAATGATTGCATAAGTTTTGGAGATTATGATAATAATGGTTTTTCTGAAGTATATGTTTTCTCAAAAACAGAAGATTCGATTTTTCTTAATATTATTGAGCCTTTAAATCCTGATGGATTTGATTTAAAAGGAAAATTTATTACCACAATTAATAAAAGGGACGGGAAAATGGATTATCATATTTCCAATGGCAAAGTTCTTGATCTGAATAATGATAGTTATGGAGAATTTGTTTTTGATATTCGAGCAGGTTTTTCATTACTTCCAAGAGGAGTTTTTGCTTATAATATTAAGCTTGATACAATTATAAGAACACCAATTTGTGCTTCTTCAATAGGAAATTCTTCATTTTTTGATTTAGATAATGATAGTTATCCTGAAGTTTTATGTAATAGTTATACTCCCGGAAACCATCCAATATCGTCTGCTATACCATATAGTGACCATAGTGCATGGTTAATGCTTTTTGATAATAAACTAAATTTTCTATTTGAACCTGTTGAATTTAGCGGAATAGGTTCTCATGTTTCAGCAAATCCTGTTAATTTTGAAGATGAAAGATATGTAGCTGTATTATATGATTACAAAGGTAAGTTAAATAATAAATCTACCCTATATTTATATAATATTTATGGTGAAAAAATAAAAGAAAGAAAGTTAAATAAGGAAAAAAAAGATCATGATTTCACAATTTATACTTTAAATTCGAATAATGAAACTAAACTATTTCTTTTTAATTCGCTAGGTGATATTCAAATGTTTAATGAAAATTTGGCAATCATTGAGACATATCATATAAATAATATCAATAATTGCCCCCACTATGAATTTGATATTGATAATAATGGTGATAAGGAATTGATATTTCGCTCTAAAAACGGCCAGGAAATCATTATTACGCGTAATAATTTTATTTATCCTGTTAACATTGACATTCCATTTAACCGGGAGGAATTAATTTGTTCTGTAAAACTAAATGGTGATCAAAGTCCGTATTTATCTATTCAATTAGGAGATGATTGTTATTTATATCAATACTCTGTTAATCCACTTTATTATTTAAAATATCCGTTCTATGCCGGAATTTATTTATTGGTATTATTATTTATTGTTCTGATTCAAAGGATACAGAAAGCAAAATCGGAAGAAAAATTCAGGACAGAGAAACAATTGATTGAAATGCAGTTGAAAAACTTACGAAATCAACTGGAACCTCATTTTTTATTTAATGCAATAAATTCAATCAGTAACGCGGTTGTAAAAGAAGATAAAGACAAGGCCTATAATTTCATTAGTAAATTATCAGATCTTATACGTTCTACAATGTTAAATGCGGAGAAAATTTCGAGGACATTAGATGAAGAACTGGAGTTTACGGAAAATTATCTGCTAATTCAGCAAAATCGTTTTAAAAATAGTTTTGAATATGAATTTCAGGTTCAGGGAAATTTGGATAAAAGCCTTCAGATACCCAAAATGCTTCTTCAAAATTTTGTTGAAAATGCTGTTAAACATGGTTTTAGTAATATTGAATATAAGGGAAAAGTATTATTGAAAGTTGAAAGAAATAATTCGTTTATCGAAATAGCAATAGAAGATAACGGAATAGGAAGGAAAAATGCATTAAAGCAAAAAACCTTTGGTACAAAGCAAGGATTGATAATGATAGATAAAATGCTTGAATTATACTACAGTATCAGTAAGAAAAGAATTGTTTATAAAATTATTGACTTGAAAGATAATAATGAAAATTCACTTGGGACAAGAGTTGAGATAAGAATCCCTGTCGTTTTCTGAGATTGGTTATTTCTTGTGATTTTAACTATGTAAGACATATCGCAGCTTCGCTGCAAACAAAAAAATAGTACACTGATTATTCCATACGGACCCATACGGGCTAACTTCGTGTCGCTTGCTTCGCTTCGTATGATAATTATGATTTTACTGATTATCTATTGTATGTAACTATAAGATATGAAATTTTAAACAGATATTAATCACTCATCCACCTTCTTTCAAGCGACTTCAACTTTCCTCCGGGAATTTTCAATTCTATTTCTTTACCGGAATTTTTCAAATAACAAAGCTTCCTCTTACGATCAACTTTTATTAAATAATCAATATTAATAATATTTGATTTACATAATCTTATGAAATTATTTGAAGGCAAAAGTTTTTCTAGGCCTTTTAAATGAATTGATACCGGTACTTTTTTTCCATTATTAAAAATAATATTCGAACAATTTCCATTCGACTCGCAATGTACTATTTCGTCAGGATCAATTAAAATAAAACCGGTTCTGGTATTAATTTTTATCTTGTTCTTATTTAAACAGCAAAAAATATCTGCTATTTGTTTTTGCAAGTCTTTGCTTTGTTTTTCGGATTTATATCGCTCAATGCATTGATCGAGCCTGTCGGGATCAATAGGTTTTAATAAGTAATCGAAAGCTGCAAATTCAAAAGCTTTAATGGCGTATTCATTATAGCTGGTAACAAAAATAATTGTCGGTTTATGTTCTTGTTTTAACATGCTTAACAGATCAAAACCGCTTTCTGTTTCGCTTAATTCAATATCAAGAAATACAATATCGGGGTGATTTTCATTTATTGAAGCAAAAGCCTCGGAAACATTTGAATTTTTTGAAATAATATCAATATTCGGATATTTTGATAATAAATTGCTTAATACTTCCCTTGCATCACTTTCATCATCTACAATTATTGCCGAAATTTTATTTTCCCTCATAATATTACAAATTTAAAAAATTATTCTACACATACAAAAATTATTATTAAACCCACTACGTAATTGTTAAAGAGCTATTTAATCCTGACAGCTTTAATAAACCTGTCGGAATTTTCATTGTTAAATAATCAGGCTTGCTTGTTGAAGAAGCTTCGGTGCTTGTTGAAGATGCTCCATTGCTTGTTGAAGAAGCTCCATTGCTTGTTAAAGTTGCTTCGTTGCTTGTTGATGAAGCTTCATTGCTTGTTGATGAAGCTCCATTGCTTGTTGATGTTGCTCCGGTGCTTGTTAAAGTAGCTCCGGTGCTTGTTGAATAAGCTCCATTGCTTGTTAAAGTTGCTTCGTTGCTTGTTGATGAAGCTCCGGTGCTTGTTAAAGATGCTTCGGTGCTTGTTAAAGTAGCTTTGTTGCTTGTTGAAGTAACAAAATTTGAGAATAATCCTTAGTGCTCCTTTGTGGTCAATTGTATTTTAATTTCCTCCAATTGTAATAATTACTTCAGTTCCTGCCGGATCACCATTCGAATCTTTAAGATCAACAATTTTATACGAAATGTTCTTTTTATATGTTTTTTCAAACCAAATAAATAATTCATCAATCATATGCAATCCTTTACCTGTGCCTGAGGTTTTTAAATCTCTTGCTTTTTGCCTGCCAATACCGGTGTCTTTGACACAAATTGTAAAAATGTTATCGTTTTGATCTACTTCAATTTTTAATTCTCCATTTTTTTTATCCGGCAAAATTCCATGCTTTATTGCATTTTCAACAAAGTTGCGGATAGTCATTTTGGGTATTATTACATCAAGATTTATTTTATCTGAATAAATTAATTTATACTCAAATTTTTCTTTATGCCTGATCTTTTGCACTTTTAAATAATCATCACTTAGTTCAAGTTCTTCTTTTAGTGTCAAAACCATAGAATCCCGATCGGAAAGAACCGAGCGAATAAGATTGGTGAACTTTGAAAAACCCGAATAGGCTTGATTTTTATCTTCTTTAAGTATGCTTAACCCGATTGAATTTAAGGAATTTAATATAAAATGAGGTTCTAATTGATTCATGGTTACCTGAAACTGCAATTCTTTCATTTTTTGAATTTGCTGCATTCGGTAGCGCTGAGCTAACTGAATTATATAAACAAGCAGTAAACTTAAGATGTAAATAAAAACATAATAAGGGACTTTTAAGTAATACCAATTGTTGAAACTATATTCAAATAAAGACAATTTGTTTTCAATTTGGATAGCAATATTTGGCAAATTCTCTCCATTTTGTTTAAAACTAATAATTGGTTCTTTTTCAGATTTCAAATTAAAATCATATGAATCTACCTGATCGAAATTAAATCTTGCAATTTGGATTTTTGATTCTCTCTTTCTTAAAAATAGTGCTTCATCAAATCCATCATTATCGAAATCACCTTTCATATAAATATAATCAGAAATATATTCTCCATTATAAACAATATCATAATCTAAGTCTGATGAAACATTATAAATTGTACCATCCTTTGAAAATAAATACACATACGGATCTTTATTCCAGATAATCTTTTCGAGACTGAAATATTTATTTTTAGTTGGTTTATATAAAGTTTTCTTTTTAATTAATTCTCCTTTTTCATTATAGAGTAATAATTTAGACTTAATATTTTTTTTTCCATAATAATCGTAAAGCGCTATTATTCTGTTACTCTTGTTTGATTTTAAAGGCCGTAAAGCTAATCGGGCACCATATTCAGAAAATTCCACAGGTTCAAAGAAAAAATCAAGATTATGATCGATAACCATAAACCAGACAGAACTATCGTGATATGGAAAAGTTGTTGGCAGGTTTCCGGTTGTATTTGATGTTCCAAACAATTCTAAGTAACCATCATCATTAATGTCTTCAACACTATAAATACTTATCATTGATCCGGCTTCGGGTGTTCTCTCAATACATTTTGTTTTTATATCAAATTTGTAGATTGCCCTTGGTTGTAATGAGAAGCATGCATGTATTTTAAACACAAAATCTTTTAAGCCATTATTATCCAAATCAATAAGTTTAGCCATCCTAATTCTGAAATCCAGTTTATCATCAACTTTATTAATTGTAGTAATAAAATTGTTTTTCAATAAATAACCACATCCGAGAGGTTCAACAGCATTCAGAAAAACACTATCATCTTCCATTGAGAAGAAATACACTTCCGATAAACCATTATTATCATAATCACCAAAAAATGCTTTTGAAAGCTCCTTGATTAGCTTAGTATCAAAGTTATATTGGTCAATAATGGAATGATCATCACGTGTGATCTTTATTGCTGCATTTCCTATTGTGTTTGAACAGATGTAGCACCTTTCGCTTATCCCGTCCTTATCAAAATCATAGAAATATAAGTCTGCACCATCTTTTCCTTTATCAACGTTCAATTGATCAATTAGGTCGAGTTTATATTTTTGAAAATTAAAGGGAATGAAAATAATAAGGGCAAAAGCTATCGGTAATGCTATTAAGAAAGGACTTGTTATTATGTTGATAAGCTTTTTCAAAATACGATTTTTAATAAAAATAGTATTAATATGTAAAATTAGCAAAATAAATTAAATACAAAAAAAATATCTTTAACTCAAATGCAAACTATTTTTATACGATAATTTAATATTGTTCGTTGATGAAGCACCCTCGCTTTGGAAACCTGACAGGTTATTGAAACCTGCCAGGTTTACTCTACCATCATATCGAAACAAAATCATTAAATTTTCAATTTAAAAGAAATTCTTTTTTATTCTTCGATAGGGCCTTCCTTTTTTGCTTTTTCAAAATACTTTTTAGCATTCTTTTTTAGCTCATCCATTCCAGGTACATTATTTAAATACCTATATACTTCAAGTGCACCTGAATAGGCAATTCTTCCAACATCTAAGTGAGTATCACTGATTTTTTCTTTAACTTCAGAGGTAAGTTTCTCAAAATCATCTAATGGAACTTCGACTAAAATAGACTTTAGAAAATTCTCTTTATCAAAAACCTGGGGTAGAATTTCCGGGTGATTATTTGCTACATCACTCATTTCATTAACAAAATCACGCCGGTTAGGACCAATTTTTAAACCTTTTTTTCTTTCATCCAATGTTAAATCAACAAGGAATGGTAATAATAAGCTAACTTCATTTAATTTAGCTTTAAAAGCCAGGATAACATCATTATCGATATTAACTTCCTGTAAATTTACTTTTGCCATATTAATTAATTTTTAAAATATTGCCTACTCTGTTATAGTTTTTCGGCTTCCACTATATATTTTTCTTTGCGTTCCTTCGAGGTGAAAGATTAACCACTAAGGACGCTCAAAGTAAATCACAAAGGCACTCAAAGGATTACATTATTTCTAACGCATTTACACACTCATCTTAACAAACTCAATTCTTTGTTTTTTTAACTTTTGATCTAAATGCACTTTTGCTTCATACATTATTATTCCACCTTTGAAGGAATTAGTATGTATAAATTTTCTATACGATTCCGATTTTGTTTCAGTTAAAATTCTTTCAACTGTGGTTGATATTAGTACCACAAGTTTTTCTTTGCCTTTAATGGCAAGAAGAACATTTTGTGCAGAATTAGCTGTTTTATTGACAATAGTCCAATTATATGATTCCAAATCGGCTATAACGGCATTTCTGCCTGCTTTCTCAAAAATATTTCTTTCTCTCATTGTAATTTATCTGTTTTTGTGCTTTTAAAATTTTAACATGAAAATAATTCGCTTTGTATTCACCTATTTGAAGTATTTCAATTTTAAGAAATATTTAAATAAAATCTATTTCGGCTGAATAAAAAACATATTTCCCCTCCTGCTGAGATACTTTTTTCATTTCGTGCACCCAATTTTTTCTTCCTCCGCTAATTGTGATTTTCATTTTAGCTTCGAATGAACGTTGTTGCACATTGCAAAGTGTGGTCATTAATATTAAAGTTTTCCCAATTAAATTGCTATTTGTACCGATTTGAGTAGAAAAAGAATCGGTTTTTTCTTTTTTCAAGCTCCCATCATTTAGCTTGACTAATGTGGCAGCATTAAGGCCTTGTCCAATTTCAATATTTAGATTAACCGCATCAGCTAAATATGAAAGTTCGTAACAATCAACTTTTTTTACTTTTGAATTTCTATTTAAAGTCATTTCCATTTTTTCATTTTTTGTTAATCAAATTGTTTCATTTTCTCAACACAATGGGGGAAACATTTCATTTCCCCCAATTAAAAAGCTTAAAGAATAAATTTACGGCTTTGGGGGCGGTGTTTCTTCTCCACCTTCATCCTCTTCATTTCCTTCAGGAGGATCAGGGGGTGGATCAGGAGGATCTGGAGGGTCGGGAATGTGTTTACACAATTGATGAAAATTTTCTAATAGATAATTTTTTTTCATTTTATTAACATTTTATTTGTTTTGCATACTCTGTTAAAAAGCTTTTCTGCTTCCGCTTAAAAAATTGTGTTTTTTTATGATTTTTTTGATCTTTTTTTTTGTCCAAATTTTTTGGTTTTTTTTGGCATTTTCGGTCTATTTTTCCATTCATTTTTTTCCTCTTTCTGCCTATTAATTGCAAAATTTCGATTTTGTTAGTGCTCGATTTTTAAAAAAAGCTTAAAAAACCTCTATAAACATCAGAGGTACTGTGAGAAAAAAAAATTTGATTTTTTTTACATGCGAAAATTATCGATGAATTTTTAGGGGTAAAATTTTGAAAAATCGCTTTGAATTTTCAGCCTATTTTTTTGCTTAAAAAATCTAAAAATTTCATGCTTTTTTAGGCTGCTTTTCTTGATTTTTTTATAATCATATAGAAAATGGTCCAATGTAAAAAAGCTTCAATTTTTTACTAAAAAAATTTAATTTCGTGGAAATTTTTTGATAGTCGTTTTTAAAAATTTATGCTATTTTAAAAAAATAATTATTTCAATTAATTAATATTTTTGTATAATTGTTTTTTTTAAAATGCCCAATTTTGACATATCAAATACATATTAAAAACAAAAAAAACCTTCTTATTTTGTATTTGATATTAAGTTTATCTTTATGTTTTTCTCAAAATCCGAATAAAAATATCTCTCTAAATAACCGAGAAATCATTATAGCTGAAAATTCCTTGGAAAGAGTTAATGTATTAATGTCGGAAATGAAATATGATAGCATTCCGTATTATTTGAATAAATCAATTCCTATATTTTATACCAATAAGTTATGGGAGCAATATGCTGAATGTTTTTATGATAAAGGACAATATTTCTACCATGCTCAAAAAAATGTCGATTCAACAAAATTCTATATTGATAAAGCACTTTCAGTGTGTAATAAACATTTAGATAGCTCCAACTTACTCATTAGTAAAATACATTTATTATCATCCTATTGTTTACAATATTTACGTAAATACGACCAATCAATTGCCGAAGCGCAAAAAGCTATTTCAAATAATCCAAACAAATCTTATAATGAAAAAAAATCGCTTTCAACATGTTATAATATTATTGCAATAAATTATAAAAAAAAAGGAAATTATTCGAATGCCAAAAAATATTACAAAATGGCAATCGAAAATTCACTTTCAATGCATCCTGAATTTGATAATAATATTTCAAGTTTCTACAACAATATCTCCTTATTATATAAAGAAACAGGTGAATTCGACAAATCATTGGATTATGTTAAGAAAGCAATTGAAATCAACAGGAAATATATAGGGGAAGATTACCCCGGAATTGGGACAAACCTTTTAAATTTTGGGGTATTATGTACTAAATTAGGGAGATATGATGAAGCATTTTATAACTTTTCAAAAGTGGAGGAAATTTATATAAACACATTGGGTAAAGAGAACGAAAGGCTTGCATCAGTGTATTTGGATATGGGAAAACATTTTTCTTCACGGAAAAATTATGAAAAAGCTGTTGAATACTATAAACGTGCTATATATATAGCAAATAAGTATAAAAATCAATATTTACTTACAATTACTAAGTGCTACAATAATTTAGCCTGCATATATCTGTATAAATACGAATATCACAAAGCACTTGAAATGTTGAATAATAATTTAACTTTTTGTAAAAAGAATAATATAATACCTTCAACTTCCCTATATTCAAATTGTGCGAAATGTTTTAGAGGACTTAACAGAATGGAAGAGGCTGATGAATATTATCAAATAGCTATCAGCAAATTAACAAAAAAACATGGAGATAAACACTATGAATTATTTTCAGACTATATAAATTATGGAAATCTTTGTGTAGAAAGAGGGCAGAAAAAAAGAGGATTAGAATTTCTTAACAAAGCCCTTTCAATTGCTGTAGATTGTTTTGGAGTTAAACATCCTATATATTCAAATATATTAGAATCATTTGGAAATTTCTATTTTAATGAAGGTGATTTTAAACTATCATTAGATTATTATCAAAAAGCTTTAATAGGAATAATTGAAGATTTTAATGAAACAGATGTTTTGGTTAATCCTGAACCGGGCTGCAAATCTTTTTATGATTTTAGACTTTTGGCCATAATGAAACAAAAGGCATTAATATTATGGAAACATTCAGATGAATTGAATGAGAGTGAGAAAATTAATTATTTAAAAAAATCTCTTGAAATTTATGAAAAAAGTATTGATATCATTCACGAAATTAGGATTTCTTACCCGAACCAAGAGAGTAAATTACTATTGTCGGAAAAAGAAAAATCTACTTTTAATAATGCTATTGAGCTTGCAATTTCATTATACGAATTAAGTGGAGATGAATTTTTCAAACGAAAATCTTTTCAATTAGCTGAGAAAAGTAAAGCAGCTTTATTGCTTGCTTCATTTCAAAATGCTGATGCAAAAATAATCGGAAACATTCCGGATTCGTTGCAAGAGCAAGAAAATGAAATTCGGCAGCAATTGTTTGACATTAAAGATTTGATTACAAAACAAAAACAAAGTGAAAAACCGAATTTTAAAAAAATTACATATTGGGAAAATCAAATCTTTAAGATAAATAAGGAAAAAGATGCTCTTATTTCATATATTAATTCAAGCTATAAAGATTATTATGAACTAAAATATAAATGGAGCGTAATTGATATTGATAGCCTTCAGAACATCTTAAGTGATAAGCAGGCAATTATTGAATACGTAATTTCTGACAGTTTGTTAAATATCTTTGCAATTAACAAAGATCAATTTATACTTAATACTCAAAAAATTGATAGTTCATTTTATAAAAATATTGAAACATTTTTAAGTGTTTCAGATCGTTCAAATGTTTGTCTTTATGTACCTTCAAGCATAAATAAGTTTAAAATCTCTTCATTTAATTTATATAAAAAATTAATTCTCCCGATTCTAAGTGTTGTTGAAAATAAAAATATTATTATTGTTCCCGATCAAAAATTATCTTATCTTCCTTATGGGCTTTTATTAAAAGATTCTGCAAAAAATATCAAAAATTATTATAAACTACCTTACTTATTAAAAACAAATGCCATAGGATATTCATATTCATCAACAATATTATTCAAGAACTTTGAATCAAAGCATCTGGAATGTTCAAATTTAATTGCATTTGCAAAAAATTATAAAAATAATGCCGGTGCAAGAAAACCTTTGCAAAGGCAATCTGATGAAAAGGGTTTGGATAAAGCTATAATAAATGGGACAATAGATGAAGTAAATATTATTTCAGAAATTATTGATAGTGATATTTACTTAAATGATGAAGCAACAGAAAATGTTTTTAAACACGAAGCTAATAAATATGATATAATTCATGCTGCATTACACACCGAAATCAATAATAAAAAACCAATGTATTCTAACTTGGTATTTTCTCAATCAACTGATTCTATTGAAGATGGATTATTAAATACTTATGAGATTTATGGCTTGGATATAAGTGCAAAACTTGTTGTTCTTAGTGCCTGTGAATCCGGTTTCGGTAAATTGAATAGCGGAGAAGGCATAATGAGCCTGGCAAGAGGTTTCTTTTTTGCCGGATGTCCCAGTGTTATAATGACTTTATGGAAAGTCGAAGATGACCAATCTACTAAGATAATAACATCTTTTTATAAATATCTTGCTGAAGGAGAATCAAAAATTGAAGCATTACGATTATCGAAATTGGATTATCTGAAATGTTCGGATCCATTATTTAGCCATCCGTATTTTTGGGCCGGATATGTTGATATTGGCAATCCCGATCCATTAATTATTAAAGAGAAAAAAAATTATAGGTATTTATTATTTGTTACAGCCTTTATTATTCTTTGTGCAGCTTCATTATCTATCTACAAAGCGAAAAATCGAAAGTATTTTACTAAATCCTGACATTCTCCCGTATAAATCCCAGTTAGTCATTACAAAACAAAGCAGATCAAATTTTAGATTTTTTTTTAAATATCAAATCAAAATTCGCAAATCAAAAATAATCTTACGGGTTATCTGTAATTTGTTGTTCAGTATTTTTAGTTTTCTTTTTTTGAAAAATATCCATTGCTACTATCATAGCAATAAATCCCCAGAAAGGAATAGAGGCTTTATCGGTGTCAAGAAAATTATTCATAATTCCATGAACAAAATAACTAATTAAGCCCAATAGAACTGTTAAACTTAATATTTTAATTTCATTTTTTTCAGCTTCTTTATAAACTTTTATTCCCGTAATAATTACAGTTATCACTATTGCCAAAAAAGTTAACATTCCAAAAACACCCGATTCAGCTAATGGACCTATATACTCACTGTGAGAATTACCTTTGTCGCCGGCATTTGTACTGATAATGGTTTTTTCTTTTGATCGCTGAAAAGGAGCATAAATAAATTGATATGTACCTGGCCCCCACCCCCAAAAAGGTCTTTCATTGAACATTCTAATTGCAGATTGCCATCGATTGATTCTTTCAAGATTAGAAGCATCTGATGAGATATTTGCAATGGATCGAATATGCTCAACATAATTAGCCGAAGAATCTTGTTTGTTTTTTTCAAGTTTATCAATAATTTCGTTCTGGAAAATTACAAATAAACCAATTATTACAAATGAGGCAAGAAACAACCAACGAAATTTTATTTTTAAATAAATTACTATAAAAACAGCTAAGGAGGCCAGTAAACTTACCCACGCTGCACGACAAAACGATAAAATTATGGCAAGTATTAGAACTGCAAAAACAATAAAAGAAATTACTCTAAATGATTTTGAATATTGTTTAGTGAAAATAAAACCTATAAAAATAGGAATAAATAATGCTAAAGTTGCCCCATAAGCAGTATGGTCATTATAAAAAGGGTCCATAACCCAATGTCCGGCTTCTTCTTCGAAACCAAAAGAAGCATGATTAATAATAGTGAAAGTAATAACACCTAACAATGGAATAATATAAAGCCAATCGAATAATCTGATATTTGATTCTTTTTTAAACAATAACACTCCTAAAAAATAGAACGGAATAATGAACCATAATTTTGAGAGAAAAAATTTAATTGAAACCAAGGGCATTTCGCTTGTTATAGATGTGATTAATATCCATGCTAAATAAATAAAAATTGAAATTGTAATCGGATGTCGTAGAAATTTCTTAGTGAAGATGTTTTTATTAGTGATTTTAATAATAAATAGTAATAAAATCCCAAATAACAAGGGTTCAGTCGGTAACGATATTCCAATTCCAACATCAAAATCCCGAAAATTTATGGCTAATGGTGTACAAAAAACAATAAGAAACAGTAGTTTGTCTAATGAAAACATATATAAAAACAAAATCATTATTCCAATTGGAATTAAAGTTGCCCAATAATATTCATGAATAATTAAGAAAGTATTCAATACAATAAATAAAGCACTTACAATATAAACAAGCCGTATTTTTAAAGTTTCAGTCAAAATAAAAACGCTATAAAATAATAGAAATAAATTAAGTATTTTTTTTGCTTAATTTAAGATTCTCAATATATGAAATAATGATCACCGAAAAGAAAAAAGTTGCAAGTGCGGTCAGGGCAACAATTACCCAACGAATAGGATAGGCTTTTTTATCAGCGGGATATGGAGAAGTAATTACATTTGCATAAGTGTAGTTTCTGTTTAAGTTCATTACCGAAATATCATATTCCATTTTGGCTTCGATATATTTTGCTGTTTCCTGATTAAATAAATTATTTAATAATATGAATTCCGAACCGACATTTTCAATATTCTTTTTTAATTTAAGTACTTCCGATTTATTAATTAATGAGGAATTAGAGCCATCAACAGTTCCAAGAAAACCTCTGGCAACTTCTCTTGATTGTGACCCATAATCAATCAGGCCGTATTCTTTATTCATTTGATGTATTATAACCTCAAGGGAATCAATATATTTTTTCTTATCATCCATTGCCTTTTTATACATTATTACAACTTCATTAAATTTTTCGTTGTGCAATTTCCTAACTTTTAAGTTATAATAATCAATAATAGCATTAACCATATCACAAGCAATAAAAGGGTCTTTATCAAGCACTTCAATACTAACAGCCTCATAAGGAGTTTTTCCAATCATTACTTTCTCACTATATTCATAAACCATGTAAGAATAATGCTTTTTTCCATCAGGACTTATTTCATAATGTTTATATAAATCAAATTCATTAATAATGCTATCTCGTATATCCCTTGCCTGTAGAATTTGAAGCATTTGCTCGGTTTCACTTTCATCAGAATAAGGAGATGTATTAGAAGGATATATAACAGCCGACGATTTATATAAAGGTGTAATAAACAATGAGCTTGAAAACAAAACAGCTAATAACATCGCAATAATAATTAGAATTACTAAATGCCATTTCCACTTAAAGATCAGGTTTATGATTTTTATATTATTAAAGAAGTTTTCCATTTCAAAATTAATTTTTATTGACTGAAATTGCTTTATAATTTTTACTTTATTGTTTTTTTTTTTTCTAATTTTCTAAAATTTTCAATAAATATTATTACCAAAATGCTAAGAAATAGAGCTGATAAGGTTGATGACAATACAATTATCCACCTTATCGGATAGGCTTTTTTTTCTGCTTTATATGCACTGTTCACTATAAATTTTTGGGGCAAATATTCTTCAGCATCAACTTTAGCTTCCTCATATTTAGCCTTTATTAGACTTGATTGCTTTTTTTCGTGTTCCAAAGCATCGCGCAAGGATACATAAGGACCACCATATTCAGCGAGTATTGTTAGCTTTTTTTCAAGAGCTGCAACACCTGCTTTATTTCCTTTTGCCAATTCGATGGCTAATTGCATGTTTATCATTTCTGATTGAGATTCATAATCGTGCACTCCTAATTTCCTTAAGGTAGTCAATGAATCTTCCATTTGCTTAATTTCTTTTCTTAACTTCAAATATTCCTCTTCAACAATTTTAAAACCTTTAACGGCTCGAACCTTTTGCATCTCATTTTTTGTTGAATCCAATAATTCAGCAATATCATTTGCAATGTCGGCTGCCATTTGAGGGTCTTTGTCGAGAACCGAAATCTTTACGGCCATATATTCAGTCCTACGAAAAGTAATATTATTATCATACTCTTTAAACAAACGGGTATTTTTATATTTTGAATCGGGATCAATTTCGTAGTGATTCATTAAATCATATTTTTTTATTACCCTGTCGCGAATTTTATTCGAATTTAGCAATTGTAACATTTGTTCCGTCTGCTCTTCTTCACCAAACTCCATAATATCATGCTTATTACCAATATTTTCACCCAACAACGCTTTAGAAATTGAATTTGTTGATGTTGGAAATAAAACGACCGTTGATTTATATTTAGGTGAAATAAAAACCGATGACGAAAAAATTATTGAAGCTACAAAAGCAATAATTGTAATTATTATTAATGGCTTACGCCATGTATTAAGAAATACAATAAAGTTTGAAGAATCGAAATCCGAATTACTTAATTTTGAATTTGTCATATTTAACAAACTAATTTCGTTAAAAAAATCCAAAAATAAGAAAAATTTTTAAATGACAGTTTTTACGTAATTATTTAGGTGATTTCGAATATCATGTTATGAGAATTTTCACGCAATGGCCGCAAGAATATTCGATAAAATATAAAAGAATACTACCTTGTTAATTAGATCATTGCGTTTTTTGCTGTTCGTCTGCATATTTTGCGTGAAATTTTATTCGTCTTTTTATCAAGCGACATAAATACCTAAATAATTGAAGAACTAAATGGTTAAATTGCTTATCAATGTGAATCAGGCGTGGAAAATATATATTTAAGTCACAGATGACTCAGGTTTTCAATCCCAAATTTAAAATTAAAAATTTAAATGTCCCTTTCTTTTATAATTACATAAATTAAACGAATATTAAATAATCTTAAAGGTATTGCAAGCAAAATTGAAGATGCAATCATTATTCCAAAATTAAAATACCAAATCAGGTTTAGTTGCTTCGTCAGAATATTTATGATAATTACTCCAACGGCAAATATAATGATTGATAATAAATATTTCAAATTAATTTTGAATCTAAAAAAATACTGCACAAGAATTACCTGTGCTATTGCCGTAGCAAATTGAGTAACAACGCTAACATAAGCAGCTCCTAAGGCTTCAAGTCTTGGAATATAATAAAAGTTCAAAGCAATATTTAAAACCATACCACTCGCAGCTATAATGTTTAGCTCTTTAAGATTTCCGTTTGCAGTTAACAATGTACCAAAAATATAAGTTGTTGAAATGGCAACATAACCGGCCATCAGCCATTTTAATATCTTTGCCGATTCACTAATATTTTCATTGTAAAGCAAGTCCATTATTTCATAACTATAAAAATGGCATCCAATAGCAACTATCATAGATAAAATTATCAATAAAGAAAATGATAATTTAACAATTTCAACAATTGATTCTTTATTTTGCAGCATCTTAGCAAAGAGCGGGAATAGTAAAACCGAAAACAAAAATGCTACCATATTTGTTGAATCAAGTAATCGAAAAGCTAAGGCATAAATACCGGCTTGGACATCACCATTATCACCGGGAAGAAGCCTCTCAATCATTACCGAATCAATTCGATTGTAAAATGTCATTAATAAAACCAAAACAGCAAATGGAAAGCTCTGTTTGATAATTAAAACAAAAAAAGCGGGATTCCATGTAAGGCGTTTAAATGATGCCTTTTTAATCACAATAAGTAAAGCAACACAAGCAGTTAAAATATATGCTAAGGTTTGGCAATAAACAAACCACTCTATTTTAAAAGCAGTGTTAGTAATTCCACCCCAAAGTAAAATACCGCAAATAATTATCATCAAGACTCTATCCAAAACTGAGAGCAAAGATTCGGTCTTAAACATGAGTAAACCTGAGATATTCGATCTTAAATAAAGAATAAATGATATTAAAAATTGATTAAACGCCAGAAAACCGAGGAGATACAATTGATCCGAACTATAACCAATTAGAAGTCCAACAATGAATGTTACAATTCCATAAGAAATAGCCAATATTATTTTTAAACCAACTAATCCTGAAAAATGCTTGTTTAACAAATGATTATGCTGGGCAATATTTTTATTATTAAATTTTGTAATACCAAAATCAAGAAGGATGTTGAAAAGAAAAGAGAAATTAAAAATTGCAAAATAAAACCCATAACTTTCTGCTCCCACCAAATTTTGAACTGTTCGGTCTATACCAAACATCCAAAATGGTTTTATTAAAAGGTTCAGTAGTAATAATAGTAAAAGGTTAGTAAGAAATTTCTTTTGCATTATACTTCTTATAAGATTTCTTCTCGCTGTTGATTTCTTAATAAATTTTAACTCTCACTCAATAAAAATTAAGATATTTGCTGCAAAGATAGAATATTTTTTATGCAGAGTAAGTTTAAATATTTGAGATAATTATAAATTGAGACTAATCAGTAATTAAAGTATCTAATTTAAATTAATAAAGTTCACATTGATAATAGCAGTCAACACACGTTTATTGATTAAGGATAAACTCGAAGGAATCGGGTGGTTTACTTATGAAACCTTAAAAAGGATCACTCAACAACATCCCGAGCATAAGTTTTATTTCCTTTTTGACAGAAAATTTCATCCTGATTTTATTTTTTCAAAAAACATTGAAGCTGTTGTTATTCCCCCACAAGCAAGGCATCCTATTTTATATTATTTATGGTTTGAATATTCGATTCCACATATTTTAAAAAAAATAAAAGCCGATTTATTTTTGTCGCCTGATGGCTATCTTTCTTTATCAACTAAAACAAAGTCTTTAGCGGTTATACATGACCTAAACTTTGAGCATTATCCCGAGGACATTCCATTTCTCGAAAGAAAAAATTATAAATACTTTTTTCCAAAATACGCCAAAAAAGCCACAAGAATTGCAACTGTTTCGGAATATTCTAAATCGGATATTATTAAACAATATTCAATTCCTGAAAACAAAATTGATGTAACCTACAATGGTGCAAACGAAAAATTTTGTCCGATTTCAATATCGGAGCAAGACGAAACAAGAAAAAAATACAGCTTAGGAAAGCCTTATTTTCTTTTTGTCGGGGCTTTGCTTCCACGAAAAAACCTTGTAAATTTGTTTAAAGCTTTTGATGATTTTAAAAAGAAAAGCCCTTCAAAAATAAAACTACTAATAACCGGAGAGAAAAAATGGTGGACAAAAGAAATTCAAGAAGCATATAGGGAAATGGAATTTAAAGATGATATTATTTTCAGCGGAAGATTATCAGGAGAAGATTTACATAAAGTAATTGCTTCTGCACTTGCAATGACTTATGTTTCATATTTCGAGGGCTTTGGAATACCAATTATTGAAGCATTCAATTGTAATACAGCAGTCATTACTTCAAACCTTACTTCATTGCCTGAAGTTGCAGGTGATGCAGCCATGATAATCAATCCGTTTTCAGTTGAATCAATCAGCGAAGCCATGAAAAAAATTGCCTTCGATGAAAAATTTCGAAGTGAATTAATTGATAAAGGTAAAATTAGGAAATTGGATTTTTCATGGCAAAAATCAGCCGACAGGCTTTGGAAATCAATTGAAAAAACATTGAAAACAGAATCTTAACAGAAATTTAAAAAAGAGATAATATGAACATTTTACTTTTAGGTTCGGGTGGCAGAGAGCATGCAATTGCATGGAAAATTGCTCAAAGCAAAAAATTATCGAATCTTTATATTGCTCCCGGAAATGCAGGAACAGCCAAATGTGGTAAAAATATTGATCTTTCGATCTCAGATTTTGAGCAGATTAAAGATTTTGTTCTTGAAAATAAAATAACAATGCTAATAGTTGGGCCTGAAGTACCTTTGGTTGAAGGAATTCATGACTATTTTCTTCAGGATAATTCATTAAAACGTGTTTCGGTAATCGGGCCGCAAAAAGAAGCCGCAAAATTAGAAGGAAGTAAAAATTTTGCAAAAGAGTTTATGAAAAAGTTTAATATACCTACGGCATCATATAAAACTTTCGACAAAAACTCTTTAAATCAGGGATTAAAATTTCTGGAAAGCATCAACCCTCCTTATGTTTTAAAAGCTGATGGACTTGCTGCCGGAAAAGGCGTAATTATCTGTAACAAAATTGAGGAAGCCAAATTTGAATTAACTCAAATGTTAAAAGATTCAAAATTCGGGAAAGCATCGGAAAAAGTTGTAATTGAAGAATTTCTTGATGGGATAGAGCTTTCGGTTTTTGTTTTAACCGATGGTAAATCATATAAAATTCTTCCTTCGGCAAAAGATTATAAACGTATTGGTGAAGGTGACACCGGACTTAATACCGGTGGAATGGGATCAATTTCGCCTGTGCCGTTTGCTGAAGAAGACTTTATGAGAAAAATTGAAGAAAGAATTATTAAACCGACTATTGATGGGCTAAATTCAGAAAATATTTCCTATAAAGGTTTTATTTTCTTTGGTTTAATAAACGTGAAAAATGAACCTTTCGTAATTGAATATAATGTCAGAATGGGTGATCCTGAAGCCGAATCAGTCATTCCAAGAATCAAATCCGATATTGTTGATCTGTTTGAGGGAGTTGCAAATAGTAATATCTCGGAAAAAACCATTGAAATTGATCCACGATTTGCAGCCGCAGTTATGTTAGTTTCAGAAGGATATCCCGGCTCTTATCAAAAAGGAAAAGTTATTTCCGGCTTAGAAAAAAAAATAGATTGCCTTGTTTTTCATGCCGGAACTATATTTGACCAATCTGATGACCAAACAAAAACGAATGGTGGTAGAATTATTGCAATCACATCTTTTGCCGATTCCATGCCTAAAGCTCTGGAAAATTCATATAAAAATGCTGAAATTATTGATTTTGAAGGCAAATATTATCGGAAAGATTTAGGTTTTGACCTCTTTTGAATGAATGAGTAAATGAATAAATTGAAGTTTCGAGAATTCGGGAATATACAGGCGTATGATTAATATGTTAAATCCGTTTTTCCTTATCTTTTCTTGTCTGGTAAATATGGTTCAATTATTAAACATATAAAAGAAATAAATATTATGAATAAGAATCAACATTTACCCATTTACGCATTTTAGTATTTAATCATTTAACAATTATGTTTATAAGATTTTTTAATTCAAGTTTTCCAATCCAATATTTTTTCCTACTTTTGTTTGAAGCGATATTATGGACAGGTACTTTATTTTATCCCACAGAATTAATTGGCCCCGAAAGCACAACTCCATTCTACAATTTGATTATTCAGTTTTTTAATTTTAATAAAGTTCATTTGATTGTTCTTGCATTTCTGTTAACTTACTTTAATGCCTTATTTTTGAATTACATTGTTATTGAATTTGGATTATTGCCACGCAACACCTTATTGTCTGCCTTTGCTTTTATTTTATTAATAAGTTACTCACCGTCTTCTACTAATTTTTATCCGGCTTTACCCGCAATTTCTTTCCTCCTTTTATCATTAATAAACTTTTTTAAAACTTATTCGCTTAAAGAGCCTTATTATTTAATTTTCAATGCTTCATTTTTTATCGGTATCGCATCATTATTTTATTTGCCTCTCATTTTTTTTATAATCTGGCTATGGTTTTCATTAATCGTTAATCGTATTTATTTATGGCGTGAATGGTCGATAACAATTATCGGAGCAATTGTCCCATATCTTTTTCTTGCAGTTTATTATTTTTGGAATGATGAAATTTTCAATACAAGCATTGTGTATTATTCATTTTTTACTGAAATCAAACCATTACTTTTTTCTAATAATATCTTTGATTATATTATTTGGATTTATGCAATCATATTAATTATATTTTCAGTTGGAAGGCTGTTTTCAGCCTTTAAAGAGAGAAACATCCAATTTAGGAAAAACTCAATGATTTTAATTTTCTTTTTCCTGATTTCCCTGATTCCCCTTCTTTATTCAGGAAAAAATTTTATTGCAAATAATTCATTTACAATTATTCCGCTTTCTGTATTTTTATCATATTATTTCTCTGTTCTAAAAAATATAAACAGAATGGGAATAGCAATTTTGATACTTATAATTCTGATTGTTTTCAATAATTATTTTTCAATGATTTATTTTAAATAAAATGTTATTAAATAGCTATACAAACAATTTAATTGAAGCCGGTTGCGATGAAGCTGGAAGAGGATGCCTTGCAGGGCCTGTTTATGCGGCAGCAGTAATTCTTTCCCGTGATTTTAAAAATTCTGAACTAAACGATTCAAAAAAATTATCGAATAAACAAAGACAAAAGCTTCGCAAAATAATTGAAAATGAAGCAATAGCCTGGGCAGTGGCAAGTGTTGACAACAACGAAATTGATGAAATAAATATCCTGAATGCTTCATTTTTAGCAATGCACAGAGCTGTTGAAAAACTCAAAACACAGGCAGAATTTTTATTGATTGATGGAAACAGATTTAAAGCTTACAAAGAAATTCCTCACAAATGCATCATAAAAGGTGACGAAAAATACCTTTCAATTGCTGCTGCTTCAATACTTGCAAAGACTTACAGAGATGATTATATGAAGAAACTTCATCTTGAATTCCCCGTTTATGACTGGAAAAATAACAAAGGTTACCCCACACCAAAACATAAAGCCGCAATTTCAAAATACGGGATTACAGAGTTTCATCGAAAAAGCTTTAGATTGAATGAGCAGTTGAAAATTGATTTCAAGGCTGTTGATTTATCATAACTTTGATTTTGGTTTTAGAGCACTGCTACCGAAGTATTCTATCCTGTGGTTTTTATTTATTTACAACATCATCTTTCAACTTT
>JAEINX010000074.1 GCA_016342645.1 Bacteroidales bacterium
TTTCTTCAGGGTGAACAGTCAATTGCCCTGATAGGATTTGCACCTACTGGATTAACTCAGCATCGTGGCACACTAACAGTTCGTATAAGAATAGTAGCCGACTGCGGAGCACTTTCCTGCCAAGATAAAAGAAAGTTGAAGCGGGCTACAGCCCTTTAATTTACTACTATTACGGCTATTATTTTTATACATTATTAGCATGCATTATTAATATCTCCAACACTTCGTATCAATTTTTCAAAAACCGTTCCCGGATTTTTTCCTGTTGCTTTGTGTCAATACCCAGACCTTCAGAGAAATATTCCTCTATTGTTCCGTAATTTTTCTGCATTTCATCAAAAGAGGCGTTCAGGTATTCTTTCTTAACACCAAACATTGTGAGGGGAATTAAAGAATCTCCACCTGCTGCTACAAATTCATCAATTTTTTTACGATACATAGGAATAATGTAATCATTACTTTTTAAATAATCTTCCATAACTACATTAGGCGGGACATCAAGAAGTGTCAATAACGCTGCTGCGGCCCAACCTGTACGGTCTTTACCTGTTGAACAATGAAATAGGGCTGGTGTTTTTGATGGATTAGAAAGCGAAAGAAATAATTTGCGATAAGCTGATTTTGCACTGGGAAGTGTTATAAAATCACGGTAGCCTTTGAAAAATGATGAATCTGCTTTACCACCACCTAACTTCTCATTAGCCTCCTTAGGGTTCTGTAATAACTTTCCAATCATAGCTGCACTTGATTGCTTTGCATCAGCAAAAACGTTCAAGGAATTATATTCCACTCCTGGAGGAATTTCATCAGGAAACTCTGCAACTTCAGCTTTTGTTCGCAGATCATAATCATTCTTTAATCCCAAAGCGGCAATTTTTTTCATGTCTTCGGCATTGACAGGATTTAGCTGGTTAGAACGATATGCTACCCCTCGGGCAACTATTTTTCCACCTTTTGTGGCATACCCTCCAACGTCTCTTAGATTAGGAACTGATGCAATACCCAGATTTTGTCCAGGTGCTATATCATTTTCACTTTGTGCATTTTTTTGTGAAGCGTTTTGCAAACACGACAATGTTAAAACTGCTATTGCAATAATTAGCTGAATTACTATTAGTTTTTTCATATTGTGTCATTTTGATTAAAGAATAAGTTAAATTTTTTCAATATTAAAATATTTATTCATGCTTTTATTGAGCAAATGTAGATAAAATATTCAACTAATTCAACACCAAAAGGATTATTTGTTTTAATGCTTTAAACCGATTTGGCGATTGTTGCATTGAGGCGTGTTAAGGAGTTGTTGTGAGTTTCGCTTTCAATGGATAATGTGTTGTAATAGTTTTTTTGGAATGTTACCGTGCAGATGCCTTTGGGTAGTCCTTTAAATTGATAGTTGCCTTTTTGGGTTGTGGTTTTTGTGTATTCGGTGGTTTTTGTTCCTATTGAAAATTTTGCGGTAAAGTAACATATTGTAAAGGTTGTCCGATTTTCTGGTCGGTTACGGTTCCCTTTAGGGATATTGACAGGATTTACTGGATTGAAAAGATTGAAAAGATTGAAAAGGTTGAAAAGATTGAAAAGGTTGAAAAGATTGAAAAGGTTGAAAAGATTGAAAAGATTGATATTTCGTTACTGCCGATGGGTATTTCGTTACTGCCGGAAATGGTTTCTTAACCTTAAAATGCAATTAAGTCGGGCTATGTGAAAATTTCTTCACTATAAGATATGATTTAAAACTCCAAAGTGACGGTATTTTTTCATTTGTGAATATGATTAATGCGATGAGGTTAGCAAATATTATTGCGTTTTTTTAGGGTTCAACTGAGCCTTAAATTCTAAAATGTTATTGCCTGTGCTTTACCTTCTGAGAATTAAATTCATTTCAGATAATTCTTGTCCGATTTGATGAATTCCGGTTAATATTTTTTCAGTTTGATTTTCTGATGGTTTTTTATGTCCTTGTACATATTGAGACAATAATGTCGGATTCATTCCAATTTTTTTAGCAAGAAAATTTGAATTCAATACTTTGTAGTATTGAAAAAATTGTGCAAAGTCAATCTCAAATTTTAAATTCTCGTGTGTAATTTCATACTGATCTTCAAAATAGAATTGAGTTGCCTCATAAGAGTTGTTTATTAATTCAGGAACAGTCCTTCCCGTTGTAAAAATTGAATATTCTTCAGAATAGGCTGAAAATCCAGTTCCGGTTTTTTCAACAATAATTTTTATTTTTTTCTTAAATGTTTTCATTGCTTTAGTTTTTAAAGTTTAATTCCTGCATCTTTCAGAATTTTTTTCTCAAGTCCTTTTCCAACTTCCTGACTTCCGTGATTCGGGAAGATTATAATTCCTTCTCTATTGTCATGTTTCATTTTAACATGTGAACCTTTTTGAGATATTGGATACCATCCTTCTTTTTTCAAGAGTCGGAATAATTCTGAACATTTCATTTATTAATTTTTTCTTTTTAAAGTCTAATGCAAAAGTAAATAATAATTTACCTTTTTGCAAATTTATTTTCTGTTCAATTTTTTTTTAGCATAGGCAATAACGGTTTGCAAGTATGGCAAGTTGCCATTCCTTACTCTGATTTATATTGATTTGTATTACTTTTAATTTTATTATTCTTTGTCTTGATAACCCTAATGCGGCTATGTGACATATTCTGTAATTGCAGATAGCTTCTCCAAATATTTAGTGATATAATCTGCAAATACAAATAGCTTCTCCAAATGTTTAGTGACGTATTCTGTAATTGCAGATAGCTTCTCAAAATGTTTAGTGACATGTTCTGAAATTGCAGGTAGCTTCTCAAAACATTTAGTGATGTGTTCTGAAATTGCAGATAGCTTCTCCAAACATTTAGTGACGTATTCTGTAATTTCAGATAGCTTCTCCAAGCTTTTTGTTAATCAATTCGTAAGTGCAAATTACCATTCCAGAAACATAGAAATACATTCTATATGTTTAGCAGAAAATAAGCATCCATCAAAACCTAATATGATAATCATTGTAATATTCTGATACAAAATAATGTTCCACTTTGAAACATAGTTCTGTTAAATTACAATTTCATATTTTGCTTTTTTATTGATTAATAAATAAATAGAAACTTTGGTATAAGAATTGAAACCATAATTTAAATTGAAAATTTATGTTTAGAAACTACATCATCACTGCAATACGAAATCTATACAGGAACAATGTTTTCACGTTTATTAATATTATCGGTTTGGCTATCGGCCTAACGAGTGCAATAGTCATATTTTTATTGCTTGAGTTCGAGTTAAGTTTTGATAAACATCATAAAAAATCAAAAAACATTTACAGAGTACTTGATATCTATACACATAGTGGCGGAACTGATATAAGTGGCACCACTTGTTATCCATTGGCAAAAGCCATACGTTTGGAATTTCCGGATATCCCTGCCACATATATTTCGCATGAACCTCAACTTGATGTAAAAGTAAATGACAATATTTATAACCAGAACAACATCCTTATTGCCGATTCATTATTTTTTGATTTTTTTGATTTTCATTGGATAAGCGGAAACGCCGAGTCTGCTTTTCAAAGTCCTGATGACGTAATCCTAACCCGTTCAATTGCTGAAAAATATTTCCCGGATAAGGACCCTATTGGTAAGATAATTCGTTTTGATGCAAAATACGATATGGTGATAAAGGGGATAATTGAAGACTCACCTCCCAATTCAAGTATTCCGCTTGAAATGATCATTTCGACCGGGATTTATGAGAAAGGATTTAGAGGAAACATATATACATGGTACACAGCTATTTCGGGAATGTGTACCTTTATTCAATTGCCTGAAAGTGTTTCTCCTGATGATTTTAGTAAGCAATTAAAACAACAAATCATAAATAAAAACTATCATAAAAATATTATCGATTTATTAGATTATGGTTTGCAGGATTTTGAAAAATTGCATTTTGAAGCTGACTATTCTAACATAAGTAGCACTTATACAACCGATCCTGTATTTATTTGGATATTCATTCTGATAGGGTTTTTTATTTTGGTTATTGCCGGCATAAACTATGTTAACCTTTCTACAGCCCAGTCTTTAAAAAAAACAAAAGAAATAGGAATCAGGAAAGTAAGTGGAGCACACAGAGGCCAAATTTTTAAACAATTCATTTTTGAAACTTTCATTATTACTTTTATTGCTTTGGTTATTTCATTGATCATTGCTGAAGTATTCCTTCCATATTTAAATGAGTTTATCGGTTTTAATGCTAATCTGAGCATTTACAATAGCAAAGCTGTAATTATTTTTCTTGTATGTATATTAATATTTACGACCTTGTTGTCGGGGGCATATCCTGCTATTTATCTTTCAGGTTTCAGGCCTATCCTTGCTATCCGAAATAATATCAACGGATTGCGGAGTGGCTTGCTTAATGTTCGTAGCTTGCTTGTTATTGTTCAGTTTTTTATTTCAATTGTATTAATTGTATGCACTATTGTTATGATCAATCAGATGTATTATTTTAAAAACAAAGATTTAGGATTCGATAAATCCGATATTGTAGTTTTTAAGATTCCTGATTCAGGATCAGAAAATTTAGATGCTATCAGGCAAAAGGTAGTATCAATACCCGGAATAATTAAATACTCATTTAGCATTGGTTCTCCAACATCTGATAATTCAAGAAAGTCTGATCTTAGTTCACGTGAGTTGGAAAATTCAGATCGCTTCATGGTAAACATGAAGTTGGCTGACACAAATTACATCGACATGTTTAGTCTTAAATTATTAGCAGGAAAACCTCATAGTATTCCTCTTAGTGATTCATCCTACCCGATTGTTGTCAATGAAAAACTAATTCATTACCTTGGTATCGGTAATCCTGAAGAAGCATTAGGGCATCGAATTGGTGCAGGTAATTTTAAAGGCTATGTGTGTGGTGTTGTAAAAGATTTCCATGTAACAAGTTTGCAAAATCCTATCCAGCCGGTTGCAATTTTTTATGACCCTCAAGGCTTTTCAAGAATATTACTTAAAGTACATCCAGGTCAAAAAGCTGAAATTATTAATAAAATTGAGAAAGAATGGAATATATTATTTCCTGATTATACCTGCGATTATTTTACACTTGAGGAATCTTTAGGTCAATTTTATGATGAAGAAAGCAAAACAAAAACCATGATTCAGTTTTTCATGTACCTTGCAATAATAATAGCCTGCCTTGGATTATTCGGAATGGTTTCATTTATGGTGGTCAGAAAAACCAAAGAAATAGGTATAAGGAAAGTACTTGGTGCAAACGTGAGCGAGATTGTTTTATTGATCTCAAAGGATTTTTTCACACTAATTATCATTGCCAACCTGCTTGCCATTCCTGTTGCATGGTATATTATGAACAAGTGGCTTGAACAATTCACTTTCAGAGTTTCAATAAATTGGTGGGTCTTTGTAATTGCTGCTCTCGGTTCGTTACTTATAATATTCATTACTTTATGTTATCATGCAATAAAAGCAGGCCGAAGCAATCCTGTTGATGCTATTAGGCACGAATAAAGTAATAATCAGCCATAATTTATAGTCGAAGAAAGAAGAAATTTCAGGGCCTATAAAGGAATTTATAGCAACAAAGCCCAAAGTTATTTTAGATTAGATTGTTATGAAGTGGTTGAAAATGACATTAATTGATCAACTTTTTCGATTTAAATTAATTATTGCACCTATCATAATTATTGCAGCAACCCATTGGACTATAGATAATTTATTATCATTAATCAGATAATCGAAAAATATTGCCGAAATTGGAAAGAATAATTCACAAATTGTGGCAAGAATAGCAGGGATTTTTGTCAGTCCGTAGTAAAATAAAAATATTGCTCCTGAGCCGGTTGTGAAAGCAATAATCATAAAAAACAACCAGTTTGTAGAAGTTGTATTAGTGAATTCTCCAAATTTTGAAAAAATTATCAGATATGAAAACAAAATAAGTGTTGTGAATCCGTAACGAAAAAATGTAGCCGTATGAAATGAATATTTTTGAAGTATTTTTTTGCTAAAAACCGTTGAACTACCAAAAGAAAAAGCAGCAAGCAAAGCTAATGACGCAGCATAAACTGTGTTATCTCCAGTTTGAAAATCAGGTAAATCAAACCCGAATGTCAAGAAATATCCGGCAATTATAGCTATTGAAGCCCAAAGAAGATAATTATTTCTGAGTTTTTCTTTTAAATAGATAGTTGCAAGAGCAATCGCAAAAACCGGCTGTAATTTTTGTAACAAAACAATTATTGTCAAATGTTTGAAATTAACTAAAAATATTGCCTTAACAATAGCAAGCGTTCCTACTGCCCCACCGAGAATGGCAATTAACAGCAAAGTAAAAACATCGGAAGCAGAAAAAGTTTTTAAATACCTGTATTCTTTAAAAAGAAAAATATTCATCAGAACGAAAGGAATAAAATGTAGAATAAAAACCACATAACCAACGTCTAAATTATAAAGGCGAGGAGTGAGCACAACTCCATCCAATCCCCATAAAATTGCCGAAATACTAACTGCAACTGCCCCTATTATGCTAAACTTTTTATTACTCCTCATATTTTTTCAATAACTTTAATTTTAGTCATCTCAAATACTTTAGGCACTCCAAGTACTTTAATTAATCCAACTTTAAAACCGCAAGAAATGCTTGTTGAGGCACTTCCACATTTCCTACCTGTCGCATCCGTTTTTTACCTTTTTTCTGTTTTTCTAAAAGTTTTCTTTTTCGAGTAATATCACCACCATAACATTTTGCAGTAACATCTTTACGAACAGCTTTAATAGTTTCACGAGCAATAATTTTTGCACTTATTGCTGCCTGAATTGCAATATCAAACTGCTGACGCGGGATAAGTTCTTTTAACTTAACACACATACGCCGGCCAAAATCGTAGGCATTTTCACGGTGAATAAGAGTTGACAAAGCATCGACGGATTCGCCATTTAATAAAATATCTAATTTAACTAGATCAGCTTTTTTATAATCCGATTGGTAATAATCGAAAGAGGCATATCCTTTTGAGATGCTTTTTAATTTGTCATAAAAATCAAACACAATTTCACCGAGAGGCATTTCGAAGGTTACTTCTACCCTATCGCTTGTGAGATAAATTTGGTTTTTTAAAGTACCCCTTTTATCAATACACAATTTCATAACTTGTCCAATATAAGCCGATTTTGAAATGATTTGAGCAACAATATAGGGTTCTTCAATATGTCGAATATATTTTTGATCGGGCAGGCCCGATGGATTATGAACTTCACTAATTTCATCCTTATTGGAAACAACTTTATAAGAAACATTTGGAACGGTTGTTATTACGTTCATGTTGAATTCACGGTCAAGTCGTTCCTGAATTATTTCCATGTGTAGAAGTCCAAGAAAACCACATCTGAATCCAAAGCCTAAAGCTGCTGAAGACTCAGGAATGAAAGTCAGAGAAGCATCATTTAATTGCAATTTTTCTATTGAATTGCGCAACTCCTCATAATCATCGGCATCGACAGGGTAAATTCCCGCAAAAAGCATAGGTTTAACATCTTCAAAGCCTTCAATAATATTTTGGCATGGGCGGTCAACATGAGTTATTGTGTCTCCGACTTTAACTTCTTTAGAGGTTTTAATGCCTGAAATAATATATCCTACATCACCTGTATTTAGTGTTTTTCGAGGTTCTCTATTTAATTTTAAAACACCAATTTCATCAGCATGATATTCTTTTTCGGTATTAACGAATTTCACAAAGTCACCTTTTTTGATTCCTCCGTTAAAAATCCTAAAGTATGCAATTATTCCCCTATAAGAATTAAAAACAGAATCAAAGATTAAAGCTTGTAAAGGAGCATTTTGATTGCCAACAGGATGAGGAACTGTTTTTATGATGGTTTCAAGAATTCTTTCAATTCCATAGCCTGTTTTGCCACTTGCTTCAATAATTTCGTCTCGATTGCAGCCTATCAAATCAACAATTTGATCTTTAACTTCATCGGGCATAGCATTTTCTAAGTCCATTTTATTAAGCACAGGTATAATTTCGAGATCATTTTCAATGGCTTTATATAAATTGGAAATGGTTTGAGCCTGTATTCCCTGGGTGGCATCAACTACTATTAACGCACCTTCGCAAGCTGCAATGGATCTGGAAACTTCGTAGGAAAAATCAACGTGGCCAGGAGTATCGATTAAATTTAATATATAATTTTCATCATTATACTCGTATTCCATTTGAATAGCATGGCTTTTTATTGTGATCCCTCTTTCACGCTCCAACTCCATATCATCCAAAACCTGGTTTTGCGAATCCTTAGCTGAAACAGTACCCGTAAACTCTAATAATCTGTCGGCTAAGGTACTTTTTCCGTGATCAATATGAGCAATTATGCAAAAATTTCTTATTCTTTTCATTGTCGGCAAAAATAGCATAAAAACTTGAATGAGACAATTGAAAACAAATAATTTGATCTGTTTCTATCTTTATTATTTTTTTTGGTAATACTTAGTTTTCAACAATAATTTAGATACACTTTTTTCGTATTTTTGCCACATTATTATCAATCATGGTAAATAAAACTTGAAACCGGAATGAAACAATTAATAATGATTATAAAAACAAAAGCTTTTTTTAGAAGTTTTTTATTAGCCATATTTATCAACAACTTTTCTTTCTTTGCTGCTATTGGGCAAACAAGTTTAGAGCCGGATCAAAAGAAAGCAAAATATATTTTTCTTTTTATCGGTGATGGAATGGGTATTTCCCAATCAATAATTTCCGACATTTATTTAAAATCAATTTATAAAACCGATACTTCTTTGTTTTTTACCTGTTTTCCGGTTTGCGGATTGACTTCAACCACATGTGTCGATTCCTATATAACCGATTCGGGCGCAGCCGGAACAGCACTTGCCTGTGGACAAAAAACAATGACAGGAGTTATTGGAATGGATTCTACTAAAACAATAAAATTAAGATCAATTGCTGATAAGCTTAAAGAAAAAAACTATAAGATTGGTATTGTCAGCAATGTTTCGCTAAATCATGCAACACCTGCGGTTTTTTATGCTCACCAGCCCTCCCGCAATAATTATAACGAAATTGCAATTGAAATGGCCGAAAGTAAGGTTGATTATTTTGGAGGAGGCGGTATAAAAGTTTATTCCGACTCATTAATAAATCTTGAACGTATTTATGAAATTTTCAATAAAAATGATTTTAATATTATTAACGATAAAGAAATTTTCGAGAATTGGAAAAGTGAAGACGGAAAATTATATGCTATAAACCCAATTCTTTCATCCGGCGAATCAACTCCTTATGTTATTGACGACAGCAAGGAAAGTATTTCGCTTGCCGATTTCACGCAAAAAGGAATCGAGTTATTGGATAATGAAAACGGTTTTTTTATGATGGTCGAAGGAGGTAAAATCGACTGGGCCTGCCACTCAAATGATGCCGCTACCGTTATTACCGAAACACTTGCTTTCAATGAAGCAATTGGACAAGCTTTGGAATTTTATAAATCACACCCCGACGAAACTTTAATAATCGTAACTGCCGATCATGAAACCGGAGGCTTGTCGGTTGGTTGGTCGGGAACTCATTATTCGGTTTATTACAATCTTCTAAGGCATCAAAATATTTCTTATGATGAATTTTCAGATAAAATAAATACATACATCGGTAATCATACAATTCAAAATGCAAGCATCGATCATCTTTTACCATTAATAAATGAGCATTTCGGATTAATATATCTACCTGAAGAAATCTTAGACAGCCTCTCGAGTATTGAAAATCCCAAAAGTGTTAACCTTGTTGAAACGCTGAGGCTTTCGCTTTCATCAAAAGAAATGGACATGTTGAATAAAGCTCTTTATGATAGTTTTATAAAAGATAATGATAGTTATTCTATTCTTTATGGAGGTGAATATCCTCTTGCAGTTACTACTATTAAAATTTTTAATAATAAATCAGGAGTAGGATGGACAACTTTTTCTCATACGGGAATTCCTGTTGCTACCTATGCGAAAGGAATTAATGCCGGTCTTTTCTCGGGTTGTTATGAAAATTCAGATATTCCAAAAAAAATATTTGAAAGCACAGAAGTGCTTAATAAATAAAAAAACAAAAAAGATATTTGCGATTGAAAAGTATTTACTATTTTTATTTTCTGAAAATTGTAATTATTAGAAATACTCATAACATGACAAAAATATTTTTGTTGATCTTTTTGTTTTTTGCTTTAACATTTAAATTTTCCATTTCTCAAAATTCTGAGAAAGTAAATGTTAATTCTAATGATAGTGAAATTCCGGAACTATATAAGTCTGTTCATTTAGATAAGCCTTACTATAGTATTCAAATTGGAGTTTTTAAATTTAAGCGATCAAAATTAAATTTCAAAAATTTAAATGATTTATACTATACGAAACGGAAAAATGGTCATTGGCGTTATTTGTCAGGAATATATACTTCAAAAGACAGCGTATTTTCAGCCTTTAACTATATTATTAGAAAAGGATATACAGACGCTTATATTGTATTGTTTAATAGCATGAAAGGCAAAGAAAGTGTTTTTTATCCTGATTTTAATGCCCAAAAATCAAAAATTGACGATTATATTGCACTTGAAAAACAAAGATTCGACAGCATAAAAAACAGTTTAGCGAAAACTAATGAAAAGCTTAGCGAATTTGTTCAAAAATATGATAATAAAATTGACGCCTTGACAAATCAACAAAAAACTATTACAAAGATATCACCCACCAAAAAAATTATTAAATATCAGGATTTCATAATATTGGGTGCAATATTTATTCTAATTGTAGCGATTATATTCATTTTTATTTTCGTTAAAAAGAATTTCAGAAATAGGTCACAACTTGTCGAAATTCAACTTAATGAAGCCAGAAGAAATTTTGTTGAGAAATTGAATCAGGTCAGAAATGAATTGATCGAACAAAACAATCAAACAAAAAAAATGTTTTTGTTAAGTGAAGTTGTTAATTCTTTGCCATTTGGTAAACAACAAAATAGTATTAGCGGTAATGTTTCAAGTGTTGAAACACCTAAAATATTGAGTAAGCCTCAAACGAAAAGGTCGGATCATTCGGTTGCAATAAACTTAGCTGATGAAATTATAAGAATGAGAGGAAAACTCGTTGATATTCCTGAAAACACACCAGGTAGAGATGATTTGTTGAAAGTAGTGAATAATGTTGAAAATGAATTTAACGATACTGATTATGAAATTTCCGACTTAGTTGGTATGACTTATAAAAAAGATATGAATTTAACTGCCAATTTTGTTTTATCAAAAAATGAAAAGCCTGTTGAGCAAATTATTACCAAAATTATCAAACCTCAAATTTTGTATAAAGGAAAAATAATTCAAACCGCCGAAGTAGAAGTTTCCTACTAAGTGTTTTGATAACTAATAAATTGTAAATTGCTTTATTAAACGATTTAAAAATGAAATTATTCAAGAAAAAAAATATTTCGCAAGAAAACGAAAAACCAAAGTTTGACTATATAAACTTTGTTTATGGTGGAGGAGCAGCGGTAATTTTGGTTGCAGCCATGTTTAAATTTTTGGGTTGGGATTACGCTAATGAGATTTTCATTATAGGTCTTACAACCGAAGCTATTGTTTTTAGTATTTCTGCATTTCAATGGAAATCAGGTGGAAAATCCTATAAATGGGAAAATGTTTTTCCCGAACTAAAACAAGGATCAAAAGGTTTTAGTGAAACGAAATTTGATCTAAACGACAATATTAATCAATATCATAAAAATACCGATTCGATTATAAAATCTGTTGAAGCTCTCGAAAAAAACATGAAAAAAATGGAAGAAGTCACTGATGAATTAACAAAAACCGTACAAAGAATTTCGAGCTATATGTCGCGAATTGAAGACACTTCAGGAAATTATGAGGCTGAATTGAGTTTATTAAAAACAAAAATGTCTAAAGTAAATGAATTTTATGATGAAATGTCAAAGCTCGTAAGCAAAGAATAGTTAAAAAATTGGTTTAATTCTAAACACCCAAGAGAATGATTATAAAAATATTTCAATCCTATCAATCTTTTCAATCATGTAAATTCTGTTAATCCTGTCAAAAAATACACACATGAAAATAAATTAACAGCCACAGCACATCAAAATAATATTTAGCGACTTATGACCGAAGATAATCAACAGAAAGGTACAAGTAGAATTTTACGCCAAAAGGTCGTAAACCTTATGTATTTGATCTATGTTGTTTTGGCGTTTTTATATATTCCTGCTGATTTTATTGATGTTATAAAAGAAATGGATTTTTCTTATGACCTCCATGAAAAAGAAAACATTAAAAGTTTTGAATATAATTCATTGGTTTTAGAAGCAATTGCCTCAAAACTTGGTGATGCAAATAAAAGCAGTCAATTTATTCGCAATTCAAAATTGGCTAATATTCAATCTATTGCAACCATTAATGAAATAGAAAAAATAAAACAATTTTTAATTAATAAAATGGGAGGATATAATAAAGATGATTTTCTGAAAAACAGCCGAGATTATCAATCTTCCGAAAAATTGTTTATCAGGGGTAAACTATCCGATACTATTTTTAATCTTATAAATAATTATAAGAACACAATAAGGCCCATGCTTAATAATAAATCAAATCAAAGAATTGATTCAATATTATATACAGGTAATTTTATTTCTTCAGAAGGAGTAAATAAATCGTGGGAGAACTATTATTTTGATGAAATTCCGATGAGTGCAGCAATTATGATTCTTTCAAAAATGCAAAATGATATTCGAAAAACCGATAATATTTTAATCGAATCATATATCAAGGAATTAATTCAATCTGATTCGATTAGTATTGCTGCAATTAGAAATTCCATAATTAATAATTTTGAAAGATTAAAGAAGTTTTATCTCGGTGAAGAAATTGTGTTGGCAATTAATTCAAATAACATTTTGAGTGAAAAGGATTTCTCAAAAGTAAAAGCATATCTTGAATCAGGTAAACAGCAAAAACCACTTAATATTGACAAGACGGGAAATATCAGGTTTTATCCTTATAAAGAAGGTAAATATAAAATCAATGTTCTTTTTGAGAAAAGTATTATTGAACAAAAAGAAATTGAAGTATTAAAATTTCGTCCGGTTCTTGAAAATTTAAGAACACCTGAATTGTTTGTTGGACTTAATAATAGAATTAATATCCAACACGAGAATTTTAAGGGAAAAAATCTTCTCGTTGAGATTGACGATGGACAGGTTATAAAAAAGCAATCAAAATATTATATTAGAGTCTATAAGCCAGGAATTGTTGAACTAAGAGTTTTTGGAATTGAAAACGCTGAGAAAAAACTATTATCAACAAAGAAATTTAAAGTAAAAAATTTACCTAATATCAGAGCATCAATTTATGGGCGTCAAGGAGGATTAATTTCTTCAAAACTTATTAAACTTCAAAAAAATATTAATATTGAAAATGAAATAATATCCGGTATGAATCTCGCTATTAAAGAATTTGTAGTCGAGAGAATTAATAACAAAAGTTTTGAAGTCAGTCAAAACACAGGTGCTTATTTTAATGTTGGTACTAAGGAAATTATTAATAAAGCTATTTATGGTGACATATATGTTTTTAATAACATCGTAGCAGAAAATTATAAGGGAGACGAAATAGTTCTATCTCCCATTATTTTAACAATTAAATGAGAGAATTTTTTTTAATTATCTTTTAATTAAGGATTATGTTTGATGAAGGTCAACAAAAAGGTACAAGCAGAATATTGCGAAACAGGGTTGTAAACCTTTTGTATTTAATCTTTATAGTAATGGCTTTTTTATATATCCCAGCCGATTTTATTGATATTTTTAAAAGCATAAATCAAGATTATGAAGATGCTGTTGAAGATTTCACAACAAGTGAATATGCTAATGTCAATCATATAATGTTTAATTATTTAATAAAAAATAATGCTGACTCCCTCTCCTATTTAAATAAAATTAAAGCAGTTAAAAAATCATCAACTGAAATTGTAAATAAAATTGAGGAGTATAAAAATAGACTAATAGAACTATGTGGAGGAAATAATGATTTCGATTATCTAAACGATGGTAAAAATTATTCCTATACTAACGAACTTTTAATTGAAAACAAACTAGCCGATTCAATACGGTATCTAATAACTTTACATGAAAAATTAATTAAGCCTTTGGTCGATCATCAAACATTTTTAAAAGTTGATTCATTGATTGATAATGGCTCGTATATTGTAACTTCAACCGGCAAATGGATAAAATGGGAAAAATATTATTTCAATAAAATGCCTGTTTCTGGTGCTATTGCCATAATGTCGAAATTTGAAGACGATCTAAAGAAAGCCGATAATATGGTTCTTGAATCATATATTAATAACTTGTTGAAAGAGAAAAACCTGAATTCAAGCGATGTATTAAAAGAAATTCTTATCGGAAGCCTTGATACAATGTTCCCCGAGAATTTTTTGGCAAATCAAGATGTAGTTATTACTTCAAAAGATTTTTATAAATTAGGTGATGAAATTGAGTTTGGAATTACACTTCCACTGAAAGATTTTTCAAAAATTGATGCCTTTGTTAAAAAAGGAAATCGATTGGATTCTCTTAAAATTAGTGAAGAAGGTATCGGGAGATTTTTTCCTTATGAAAAAGGAAATTATAAGTTTATAATTTTTGTTGAAAACCGCATAATTGAAAAGTTTGTGCAGGTTGAGGAAATAAAACCAATAATTGAAGCAAGTGATCAAAATGTTTTATACACAGAAATAGAGAACATTATTAAAATTTATCATGATAAATATTCCGGAAACAATTTGAAAATTACAGTCAACCGAGGTGAACTAAAATATAAGAATTCGGAATGTAAAATAAAATTCAAATCTAAAGGATTGGCAATTATTAGAGTTTATGGTTTGGATGGGAAAGCGGAAAAATTGTTAGCCATTAAAAAATATCAGGTTAAAGATATTCCTTTACCCATGATTCTCTTAGGCGAAAAGCAAAGTGGGAAAATCTCTAAGAATGAATTATTAAGCCATGAAGAACTTAGCTTAAGAGAAACTCTCGGAAATAATAATGTTTTTAAAATAAAAGACTTTGAAATAAAAAGAATTCGCAAAAGCAAAAATTCTAACTCCTTTGAAGCGCACATAAACTTAGGAGATATGTTTGATGAGCAATCGCAAACAATTTTTGAAAATATCGAAAATGGAGATATTTTGATTTTTGGTAACATTCAGGTCGAAAGTCTTGATGGAAGAATAAGTGTTTTACCGTCAATAATATTCAATATTATTTAATAATATTTTTACAAATGAAATATATAAATATCAAAAAAATTATTTTCTCTGTTTTAATTATTCTTTTCGGAATTAATTATTGCCTTAAGGCACAAAATAATATAATTCCCAATTATATAGAAGATGAAATAATTCTCGAAAAAGGTATTTTTCTTATTACAGCAAATGTGAAAATATCTCAGAGCGGATCTTTAATTATTAGAAACGGGGCTGAATTGAAGTTTTTTTCAGCTACCTCAATAATTGTTGAAGGAAGTCTAAAAATTATAGGCGAACCTAATAACTTTATTAAAATCAGCAGTAAAGATTTGTCTTCAGAAGGCTTTGGTTTTGAATTTGATAAACTTAATAATAGTGAAATAGAAATTCAATTTGCCGAATTTTCAAATCTCATAATGCCTCTTAAATTCAATTCAAATTGGGGTAGAAAAAATGTTAAGATCGAAAATAATATGTTTCACAATAATAATTCGGGAGAATCAAGCATTGTGATTCTTAGCCCCGATGTTCTCTTAGAAAACAAAGCAATTAATTTTAGTTTCTCCAAAAATATATTTGCATCAAATCAAAGTAATATTTATATAGATCAACTAGAATCGGAAATACTGAATTTTAGTTTCTTAAACAATGTTATTACCGATAATTATTATGAGGGTTATGAAATGGGAGGAGCTTTTAATGCTCCTATTTTTTCAACTTTCGATTCGCATGACAAAAAATATCATGCAATTTTTTCCGAAAATTCAATATTTCATAATTATTTGATTAACAATAGAAACGATACAATTATTAGTGAGATTAATTTTGGAATTCAAGGGATTGGAGAAAAATACACATTAGGTTCAAATTATTTTGGTACAACAAACGAAAGCCTTATTTTTAAAAGTTTTGATAATTTCTTAAATAATAATTCCTCGCCTTTGATTGAGCTTCAAACTCCCTTAAATTCGCCCTCCGAAAATGCTCCCGGACACATTTATAAGATTCTAATTAAAGGCAATGAAGTTGATTACAATACTGTTTTTAAATTAAATAAAACCGACAGCATACATCTTTATTTTAATAAAGCAATCAGCCAAAGATTAAGCAATTTAAAACTCAGCTATGCTTATTTCGACACACTTAGCAACCGAATAATTTTAAAAACACTAACTAACTCGCATATTAGATTTAAAACAAATCTTAAAGAAGCTTATGTTGTTATTACCGGAAAAAGTAGGGAAAATTATACGAGTGGATTTATTATTCTTGACGGACTTAAAGATAATGATGGATTTATAATTCCTGAAATCAATATCGGGAAAAATTCATTGTACAGAGAATTATGCAAGCAAAATATTCCTGTGTATTATTCATTAAAAAATCTGTCAGATGATGAAATTGATAGCCTTTTTTATATTTTGCCCCGAACAATCGAATCAATTGAATGCTTGCCCACAAATAAGCTAATTGCTAAGGATGAGGAAATTATTAAGCTTAGAAAAAAGATCGACAGCTTAAAAATATACAGTTTTCAAGATTCAATTGTTGGGAAAAAACTTCCAATAAATATTAATAAGACTTTTGAAATAGGTTTTAGAGCAGGAAAGGCAATGTATTTTGGAGACTTGCAATCTTTTAGCAAAATTTATTTTAATGATGTTAAGAATTCATTCGGTTTACTTTTTCGATATAATTTAAATCCAAAATGGACTGCAAGAGCTTCATTAAACTATCTTAGAGTAAAAGCTTCCGATGCCAATAATTTAATCAGATTCAAACCCCGTCAACTTTCATTTGTTAACGATATTTTTGAATTTGCTTTACAGGCTGAATACAACCTTGTACCTAATCTATTCCAAAAGAGCGTAATACCAAGCATATCTTTTGGCCTTGCAGTGTTTTATCACAACCCGAAAGTAATAAAAGAAAAAGTTGAGAAAGCTTTCAAACCATTCTTAGGAAGGGATTATTATTATATTTATCAAGATTTGCGGCCACTTGGAACAGCAGGGAAAAAGAATGCTTATTCAACAATTATACTTGCTTTACCAATTGACTTTGACTTTAAGTGGTCATTAAGCAGAAATTGGATAATTGGTTTGCAATTCGGAACACGGATGACATTTACCGATTATTTGGATGATGTCGCAGGCGATCCGTGGGTAAGCCAAAAAGAATTGAATGATATGAATCCTGAATTAAGCGGATTAGCCGGACGGCTTGGAAATCCGGCAAATGCTCCTAATCCAAATACATACAATTATCCAACCAGAGGTGAATCAAATGGATTTATAAATAAATTCGATTGGTACTTTTTTACGGGAATTACTATTTCACACATAATTCGATAATTTTTTTTATAAAAATTCCTTTTGGTTAATTAAAAATATTTACTAATTTTGCCGTCAATTTTTAAATAAAAGATTTTCAATTAATCATTAATTAAATTATTAACAAATGTTGAGACAATACGAAACCGTTTTCATTATGACTCCCGTTTTATCTGAAGATCAGATGAAGGAAACGGTAAAAAAGTATCAGGACATCTTAAAAGAAAAGGGTGCTGAAATTATCTTGAATGATAATTGGGGGCTGAGAAAGTTGGCTTATCCCATCCAAAAGAAATCAAATGGTTTTTATCATCTGATTGAATACAAGGCTGAAGGAGAAATAATTTCCGGTTTGGAATTAGCCTTAAAACGTGATGAGCGAATTATAAGATTTTTAACAGTTGCAATGGATAAACATGCAATTGCTTATAATGAGAAAAAGCGAAGAAAAGCTGAACAAGAAAAAGAAAAAGAAAAAGAAGTCAAAAATTAAACCCTTTTAAATTTAAACAATGGCACAAGCAAATAATGATATAAAATATTTAACTCCAATAGCAGTTGACACTAAAAAGAAAAAATACTGCCGTTTCAAAAAAAGCGGAATTAAATTTATTGATTATAAAGATGCAGATTTTTTATTAAAATTTGTAAACGAGCAAGGTAAGATATTACCGAGAAGAATAACCGGTACATCAACAAAATACCAGAAAAAAGTTGCTCAAGCAGTTAAAAGAGCAAGGCATTTAGCTTTAATGCCCTATGTAGCAGATTTACTAAAATAAAGGAGGAATAAGCATGGAAATAATTTTAAAAACAGATATACAAGGTTTAGGATATACCAATGATTTGGTAGATGTAAAAGATGGTTTTGCTCGTAATTACCTTATTCCTAAACGAAAAGCTATTATGGCTGACAAAACAGCTAAAAAAGTTCTTGCTGAAGTGAAAAAGCAAAAATCTTTTAAAGAAGAAAAACTTAAAAAAGAAGCCGAAACTCTTGCAAAAGCATTAGAAAATGTTTTCGTAAAAATTGGTGCGAAAGCAGCAGAAACAGGGAAAATATTTGGTTCGGTTAATACTATTCAAATTGCAAAAGCTCTTAACGAGCAGTTTAAATTTGATATCGACCGTAAAAAAATCTTTGTTGATGGTGAATCAATAAAAGAACTTGGAAAATACAAGGCAAAGGTGAGCTTGCACAAAGACATTAAAGCAGAAATTAATTTTGAAGTATTTGCAGAATAATATTTTTGTTAATTAAAATATAAGTACTTTTAAATCCCGAAGAAAATTCGGGATTTTTTTTTGCTATGTTATCAAAAAATCAAATAAAACATATTAATTCCCTGAAAATAGGGAAATTCAGAAGAATTTTCAAACAATTTCTTTTAGAAGGAAAAAAAAGTGTTTACGACCTCCTAAATAGTGATTTTGAGATTATTGAGATTTATGCCCTAAAATATTGGATTGATGAAAATATTGTAATATTAGAAAATAAGAAAATTGAATTTCAGGAGATAAATGAAAAAGAACTCTCAAGAATCAGTTCACAAAAAACTCCTAACGATGTCATTGCAATTGTTAAAATCCCAATCAATGAAATAATTCCAAAAAATATTTTCTCAGGTTTATGTCTGGTTCTTGATGAAATTAAAGACCCGGGCAATCTGGGTACAATAATCCGTACTGCCGATTGGTTTGGTATTGAAAACATTATTTGCTCAAAAAACTCCGTTGATGTTTACAATCCAAAAGTCGTACAGGCTACCATGGGATCAATTACGCGAGTGAAAGTTTATTATACTCAATTATCGGATTTTTTATCTTCAAAACCTTCGGAAACAAAGATTTTTGGAACCATGCTCGAAGGAGAAAATATATACAAAACAGAATTAATCGAAAATGCAATAATTTTAATTGGAAACGAATCTCAGGGAATTTCCAGTGAATTATTACCTATGATTGATGAAAAAATTTCAATCCCCAAAGGTTCGAAAAATTTTCAATCACAGGCAGAATCACTAAATGCCTCTATTGCAACAGCAATTATTTGCTCGGAATTTCAAAGAAGAAAAATTTAGTAAGAAATTTAATACTCAACTCAACACATTGATAATCTTGTGTTACAATGTAGAGTGATTGTTTATTTTTAACAATTTAACAATAAAACAATTTTAACATTTTTGGTTTAAAACCAAAAACGGAAGATATGAATAGACAATTATAAACCTAAAACAGCCTTATTCTTCCTTCTTCTTTTTCCTATAATCATAGAATTTTTTTGCACCGTAGCCGCCTCCAAGGCTTAATAAAATTGCTAGCCCGCTGCCAATCGGAGCTCCGCCACCGGGAACATTACCTGTTTCTCCATGTGCGGGTGGAGGTGGTGGAGGATCATCAGCTTGAACATTTGTTGTTATTAATGTTGCAAAACATATTATTAAGCCGGCTAAAAAATATTTTATTTTACTTTTCATATATATTTGTTTTTAAACCTGACCCTAACGGGTCAGGTTCTGAATTATTATTTTATAAAAACTTTTTCAGTACTAATTGACTCATCACTTATTACTTTAACAATATAATATCCTTGTTTAACATCAAGACGGAAACTATTAAACTCTTCACCGTTTAATTTCATATTTTCGATTTCTTGTCCCATTATATTATAAACAACAACATTTGCATCGACAAATTTAGGATTAATTATGTAAACTCTATTATTATTTGAATAAATATCGAAAATATCTTTATTATTTTCATCAATTCCTGTTGCTGATTTAAAATGGAGTTTGAATCTTTCAATGTTATTTTCAGGATTTGAATTGAAAATATATTCTGAATTTTCTCTTAAGTCAATAATTTCATTTTCTTGCTTATCTTCAAGAAGAATTTTAATATAATTTGCAAATGATTCAATTCCTGAAGCCTTAATATTAATCGTAGTTTCATTTTCTGATTTAAAACCTAATGAAATTATATTTTCGTTTTCAACTTGGGGAATTCTGTTGGTTGATAAATTTTCTTCTCCTACAATTGAATACAATTTAGGAGCGCCGCTAACGCCGCTTAAAAATCTCACATCAAAATCTTCATCATAGTTTTCTGTCGAACCATCCATAAACTGTATGCAAGATTCCTGATAAAAATCACCATCTACTGCTTTTAAAGTAAGCATGTTTGGTACAGTGCTTTTATAGAATGCTGTTGAACTATGAACGCATTGCGACTGAGGAATAGTGATGCTGTTGTCTCCATCTACAGAAACCTGAATAAAGAATCCCTGATTAGCCGGGATAATATCTGTACCTCCAACAGTAATATCAGTATAAGTGCCACCCGAATTCCTAATTTTGGCACCGGCTGCAATATTTGACTTAGCCCAATCGGTATTTGTCCATTGTAAAGCTGATTGGAATGGGTTACCCAATAAATGCCACCCCTCACCTTTTCCTGTGGTTTTTGTTATATTGAAAAATGTAATATCCGAATTATTAAAAGTTCCGCTGAA
>JAEINX010000075.1 GCA_016342645.1 Bacteroidales bacterium
ATCAAAATAATTATTCGTAATTACTTGGTATTCAAGAGTGGCTTTTTAGGTCGACGACGACGTGCACAAAACAGGAGTATCCTGAAAGGAATCATATCAATAAACGACAACTTAAGAATAGATATAATAATCTTTTTGCAGCACATAAGTACTTTAGGCATTCCAAGTACTCATAACTGTTTTCAATATTAAAATTCCTTGTTCAGTATTCGATATTATTTAGTCTGCTTTCTCCTTGTTTATTGTTTATCCATCCATGCGGACTTACTTCGTTTCGTACGGACTTCCTTTGGTCGTTGAGTGTTGTTTATTGAATATTTTCTTTTTAATAAGCTAAATTTTGGTCAATATGGCTAAAATTTTATTTGATTCCGTATAAAAATATTTGCTACTTTTACTTTAATTAACACAAAAATTTAAGCATTTATGAAAGCAAAACTTATAATCATTTTTAGCCTTTACCCAAATTTTTCTTTTGAATTATAAAAACAAATTTTTTCTTGAAGCGATCACGCAATAAATAGATTATATAAAAATACGGAACGAGAATAGCTATAGAAATTAAACCGGAAAAGCCTTCATTGCCGGTTAAATTAATTAAAATTATCAAAACAATAAACATGATTAAAAACGGAAGAACATAGGCCAGAAAAACTGCCTGAGAACCTAATGACTTTTTCATCAAAACATTAACTTCTTCACCTATTTTATAATTGATTCCGGGTTGATGATTAACCTCAACGATTTTTTCTTTCATTTCCGAAACATTGCACATTCCCTTCACTTTACAGGATGAGCAAGCAGAGTGAGAAATAATGCTTACCAGTATTTTTTCCTTTTTAATTTCAGAAATTATTCCGCTGTGATGAATATCATCAAAAGTTCCAGTCATTTACTAAGTGTAATTTTTTATTAAAATTTCTCGAAAAGCTAAGTTTATTTTCTACCTTTATTAGGAATATATTTATCCATTTGAAGATTTGTTTGTTCGAGATTTGCTGCCTGAATTGTTAAAAAACCATTTGCATCAACAGAAACCGACATTACGTATTCGGGTTCATTTGTAGTTTGTTCGTAATTAATATATGTGATCCCTTTTAAATCTTCGGGAGGTGTATTTCCGTATTTTTCAGCATCTTTTTTTTGTCTGTTTATCAAATTATGAATTTTCAACCAACTTTTGCTTATTGGAATATTTGCATTTTCAGCAATTATTTTTGCTTGATTTAATGCGTTTTCATATTGTCCCTTGTAAACAAATGTTATAGAATTAAAACCTTCCGAAGGATTATTGAAAGAAGTCATCATTGATTTTTCAGAAACTAAAGTCATATTGCGAGGTTCGGTCAAACCTAATTGCTTTGCCCAAAATGGAATTTTTTCAACACTTGATACTGATTTTTTTGCAGTTTCATTTTTACCATTATTACTATAGTATTTATCAGTAATTTTTTTCATTTCATCTTCGGTAATATCACCTGAATTAACCATTTTTTCAAGGTCAAGGAGTTGTTGCTCCATGTTATCAATGGTTTCCATCTGTTCATTAAAGTCATTCATCGATTCGTTAAGCGTTTGTATAGAATTCTTTATTGAATCCTGTTTTTCATCATCAGCCTCAACCGCAGGTTGATCGTAAAGATTCATACACGACTGAGTAAAAATAATTATTATTGCTGATATTAATAAACAGATTGTCGATTTTTTCATTATTTATTTTTTGTTTATCGGTATTTTATTGTTTTATAGTTCAATGCTTTTACTTCATTCATGAAGCTAAATTAATTAACTTTTTTAGAAAACAAAGTTATGAATAAAAATTAACTTGGGAAATAATGTGAATTTGAGAAATTGAGGAAATTTAAACTAAATGATAATCGAATGACCATTGAATGACTACTAATGACCTTTATTTCCTCTATACCATTTATACCCTTATTTCCCTATACAAAGCATCTCTTTCAACGGGTATTCGTCCGGTTTGTTTTATTAAGGTTTTTAATTCCTCTGTTTTCATTGAAGGATTTTTGTCTTCGGCACCCGCGAGTGAATAAATTTTTGTCGAATCATTGATTGTTCCATCAAAATCATCAACACCAAAGGATAATGAAATTTGAGATAATTCTCTGCCTATCATTGGCCAATATGCTTTAATATGAGGAAAATTATCGAGAAAAATTCTTGAAACCGCATAGTTTCTTAAATCTTCAATTACAGAAACCTCACTAATATTTGACATTTCATTATTCGCATTTTTAAATTTCAACGGAATAAAAGCATTGAATAAAGAGGTTTTATCTTGTAAATTTCTAAGCCGGTTTAAATGATCAATACGATCGGAATAGTTTTCCAAATGGCCGTAAAGAATTGTTGCATTCGATGGAATACCCAAACTATGTGCAACTTCATGAATTTCTAACCATCTTTTTGAAGTGGATTTACTTTTACATATTTTGTTTCTAATTTTTTCATTGAATATTTCAGCACCTCCCCCAGGTATTGAATTCAGTCCGAATTTCTTTAATTCCGATAATCCTTCAAACAATGTCAAACCCGACAATTTTATCATATAATCGAGTTCAACAGCCGAAAAAGCTTTGATATGAATATTTGGACGAACTTTTTTAATTCTTTGAATTATATTTCCATAATAAAATAAATCACGTTTGGGATGAACTCCTCCGACTATATGAATTTCATTGATATTGGTATCAGATTTTTCAACAATTTCAATTATTTCATCGGGTGAATATTCCCATCCTTGCCCTGCATTTCTTTCTGAATATGAACAGAATTTGCAATCGTGAATGCACTTATTCGTAGGTTCAATATGCAAATTTCTAATATAATAAGTGTAGTTTTTATTCTTCTTCTCACGAATATAATTTGCTAATATTCCAAGAAATCCTAAGTCGGCTTCCTTAAATAATTTTAAAGTTTCTTTTTCAGAAACTCTCTCCATGTTAAAAACTTTTCTTGCAATCACCATTAAACCTTTTGAAACGGAGGATTGCGAAAGTAAATTTAGACTTTCTTGTTCTGTCATTCTAATTATTTAATTAGATATGTTTTAAGATTATAGATTTCCTCGGAACAAATAATCTGAATCAAATACATTCCTCTATCGTTTTCCACAAGATTGATTTTATAATTTGTTGAATTAATCGTTTTCCAATGAAAAGGAACTTCTTTTCCAAGTAAATTAAAAACATTTATTTCTACATCATTACGTTCCCGATTGCCGAGGTAAATATCGACTTCCCCGCTTGTAGGATTTGGTGCTATTGTTGGCCGTACAGTAATATATTTACAAACAGAATCTTGACTAATATCATTTGATACAAATAGACAGGCTTTAAATTTTCCGATTTCTGCATAAAAAATACCGGAGGGATTTTTGTAGTTGGAAGTCGAAGGTAGAGCACCTTCAAAAGTCCAACTCCATGTATTGGGCTCTCCAATTGAGAGGTCTTCAAATGTAAGATTGGTATTTACCGGAATTTCGATAGTATCGGCTTTAAAATTCGCAATCAGGTTTTCACAAACATCTGTGCCATCAAGTTGATTAACACCTTTGTTAATTGGGTCAAGCCAATATTTTAGTTGAGAAGTACTGTCGTTTCCGCATAAATCCCACGAATATGAAAATTTTCCAAACCAATCTGGGCCATTTAAATTAGTACATGAAGCTTGTCCACCTGTTAGGGTGCCTATTACTCGCCCGTCATTGTCATATAAGGGACAACCTGACGAACCAGGTTCAGTTACCCCATGCCCATTTTCAGTTTCAGCCCAATAGACTTTCCAGTGGGTATTTGGAGTTTCACCCCATGTTGAAGATATTGTCGGCAAAGTATAAGTTGATATTTTTTTTATATCTCCTTCGGGGTGGTGAATAGCCACTCCATTTGTACTGGCCAAATTCTTTCGGTTCCAACCTCCAAAATATGGATTATAGGAGGAAGGAATTCCTTGATTAAGCAACACAAGAAAAAAATCGGAGCCACCCTCCCATGCAAAACTTGCTTTTTTTTTCGCTCCCACAATTGTATTTGATGAAGGTTCTTCTTGAGGATTCGGACAAAAACTTGATTCGTAATTAAAATAAAAAATCCATTGATTGATATTATCTGCGGTGGAATATTTTCCACAATGATCGGCTGTCAGAAAATATGGCAAACAGTCTTCCATCGTATTATTAACTAACGAACCTGTACACCACATTGATGAACCTGAGCGTTTAACCAAAACTCGTGCAACACTTCGTTTTTGTTCTTGCCAATCATCTCCTTCCAAGCAATTCACATTAACCTCGCAGGGGCCTGATCCACCAAAATCATCGGTTCCTTTTGTAAAAAGAAAATCAACTGACCGATAAGCATAAGAAATTTCGGAAATGCTAATTTCAGGTTTTTCATAAACTCCATAAGGTTCAAAATATTCTAAAATTGTTGTTTCTCCTTGAATTAATTCTGTTGCAAATAATTTGTTTTTAGTATTATTTACTTCTGTAAAAGCCCCGATTACTTGTGATTTGTTTTCATTATATAAAAACAATTGGCCTCCTTGAGGAATATGGAAATCATTATAATAAATTCCCAAAGCAAGTGCACCTTCAGAAGTAATTTTCAATCTCCAGATACGGCCTTTTCCCGAAATTTCTGTCCAGCTACCTGAGTTGTTTATATCGAAATTTACTTCGAGAAGTTTTCCAAATCTTAAAGGAGTGGCTTGTTTATCATTCTCGGCATCTTCAAGAAATAATTGCTCAACATTTGGTTTTTGCACAATTACCTCCTGAAAATTATTTTTTAAATCATTCGACTTAAAGCTTGGCGGAAATCCACCTTGACTGATTTGTGCTGTAAGTAAGTTATAAAATGAAATAAAAAATAAAAAAATTATAGCCGTATATAAAAATTTCTTTTTAATTATAATCATAATATTCAATTTTTTCCAATAGAAAAACTTTTCTGATTGGATAATAATAATTAGTGTCTAACGAAAACACTTGTTAAAAATTTGAAGCAAATGTACGAAATATGTAGCAAACTCAGTATTTTATCCGTTTATTATAACTGACCGCAGATTGAAATTAATTTGAGTTTGGGCGTATTGGAAATGGCTTTAAACGCCTGTTCTTTAATTGTTTTAGAAATTGAAAATCTTAAAAATCCGTTCAATTCGATGATAAATTTTTTCGGTGGTTTGGAAAGGAAAAATTTGTTTTCGTTAAGTTTATCGTTTTTTTTCTAACTTTGACATTTTAATTTTAAAATCCACAAGACTCACTTAAATTATTAAATATGAATGAAGTAAAAAAGACCCTTAGAGATTCGGCTAAAGTTCGATGGGGAATTTTGGTATTGGTCAGTTTCTTAATGGCTGCAAATTATTATTTTTATGATGCATTGTCTCCTTTAAAAGGCTTGTTGCAGGAAAAACTTAATTTTTCTTCACAAGATTTTGGGCTGGTAGCCGGATTTTATGCCTTTCCGAATACATTTTTGTTGATGGCAATATTAGGTGGGATAATTCTTGATAAATTAGGAATCAGGCCAACCGGTTTTTTGTTTGCGGTTTTTATGCTTATCGGAGCTTTTTTAACAGCTTACGGAGCAACAGATTATTACCGAGAAGGTGGTTTAGGATATGGATTAATGAATTCTTTTTGGTCATCGTATTCGCCGGAACTAAAAATGATGTCTTTAGGGATGTTGATTTTTGGATTAGGAGCGGAAACAAGTATTGTTGTTGCCAGCAAAATCATTGTAAAATGGTTTAAGGGTTATGAAATTGCATTAGCGTTTGGAATAAATTTAAGCATTGCCCGTATTGGAACCGCCTTAGCTTTCAATGTTTCTCCAAGGTTAGATTTCGGAGATAGCTGGACTTTGCCGATATGGGTTGCTGTGATGTTATTGTTAATTGGATTTGTTGGTTTTTTATTTTATTTAATGTTTGATGTAAAATTAGATCGTCAGCAACAAATAAAAACCAGCCTTATTGACAAAGACGAAGAATTTCATATTTCAGATTTGACGAAACTTTTTACAAATAAATCCTTCCTCCTTATCACGGCTTTGTGTGTAACATTTTATGCAGGTGTCTTTCCGTTTTTAAAATTTGCCCCCGATTTTTTCTTTCACAAATATGGAGTCTCTCGGGAGACAAGCGGTGATATTGCATCGCTTTTGCCTTATGGAACTGTAATTTTCACTCCACTTTTTGGTTGGCTTGTCGATAAAAAAGGGAAAAGTGCTTCATTAATGATTTATGGGGCATTATTGTTATTAATTGTTCATTTGTTATTTAGTTTTACAACATTTAATGTTTATGCTTTAATGGTGCTGTTGGGAATTGCATTTTCTTTAGTACCCGCAGCAATGTGGCCGGCAGTTGCAAAAATAGTACCGGAATATCGTATTGGAACAGCTTATGGAACAATGTTTTCATTGCAAAACCTTGGGCTTTTTGGAGTACCGATTCTTGCAGGGTATATCTTAGATGTTACAAATTCGGATGTTACACCACAAATGATAGAAGAAGGTTCAAAACTATATTATACGCCTACAATCCTGATGTTTGCAATTTTTGGTGTTTTGGGTGTTGTTTTTGCGCTTTTATTAAAACGTGATGATAAAACATCGGGTTATGGTTTGGAATTGCCTTCGAATGCGAGTAAGGAAGAATAGATTCATGTTCTCCAGAATTATTGTGTTTTACGGTTGATCAATTAATAATAAATGAAAGCAAATATTTGATTTAATAAAGAATTCCTTTTGGGTTATTTGTTAAAATAACCCAAAAGAGTTTTAAACCTTCGCAAAGCGAAAGAGTTTATTTTTCAGGTAGAAAAGTTTCTTCTCCTACAAATATTTTATCAAATAATTTCGATGACGAACCGCTAAACAAGGCATCATCAACATTAGTAGATGAAATTAAATATTGATTTACCGAATCGGCAGGGAAAGCTTTTATTTCGATAGGATTAAAGTTATTTCCCTCTATTTTTAAAGTATAAGCAGAAGTAGGCAATTCGTTATCCGCAACATCATAAACAAAACTTGAGCTATTTAACTTTGATATTGAGTTAATATACTTCACGGCTTTTGTTGAATCGGCCTGAATTCCGTTGACAAACCATTTACCATCTTGCTTGGATAACGCAAAAGGTTTGCTTAGATTAGATGAGAAGTTTAAATTTTCAATATCATCTTTATTCAAATCCGTAAGTTTTTTATATCGGTATGAATTTATATCGGCATTAAAATTCATTTTCAGAAATCCGTCAACTGCGTAAACTATGTCATCACCGTCGAGTCTGACAAAAGAAGTAATTATCGGTTGCTGACGCTGGTAAGGATTTTGTTGTTGCTGAGTATTATCAGGTTGTTTATAAGAAAATTTACCGATAAACATATTCAAGACTTCGTCATTGTTTTCTTCAACAATAAGCCTGACAGCCATTGTATCGACAACTTCGAAAGAATTCCATTTCGATTTATCGGTTGCTGCAACTCGTTTTACATTAAGATTATTTAATATATTCAGATTATTATTAATTGTAGTTTCATCGGCGAGATATGATTTTCCATCGGAAACAACCTTCCAAATATCATTTTCTTTAACAATTTTCACATTATCTCCTTTACTTGATTCGATAATCAAGGCTGTAACATTTGAATTATCAAAATCGGCTAATTTACTCTTAAATGATCTTTCACTTGAGTCAAACATTTCGGAAATAAAATATATTCCGAGAAGAATTATTAATATAATTATTAATACTTTAACATTTAATTTTTTAAACATAATTTTCCTCCATTCGTTTAATTCTTATTTTTTTTCTACGTTGCATTCTGATAATTCCATAAATAATTACCAAGAAAATAGGTAAAAGAAAATTCCCCCATTTAAATATTGCTTTTGTTCCATCTTCTACCTGATCTAAAGGCCTGGAAGTAATTCCTTTTGTTCTCAGATTAATTAATCCGGTGGCATCCGATAACCAGTCAATTGAATTCACCAAAAGGTTTACATTATCAGGTTGAAGCTGTTGAGCTTCTTGTCCCTCGCCATTTACAGGGAAATCACCGTCTGCAACAAGAATTATTTTTGAAATCATGTCTCCCGAAATTTTACCGCTGAGTATTGCCGCAACCGTAATATTTGATAAAGGAAGATCGGTATTTTTCCATTTTTTATTTATATCGAAATAAACAGGCAATGATTGTGTTCCTGATTTTTCTGAAGTTTTTGCAATAGGAATAAAATGAAGAGAAGTATCACCGACATAAGAAATTGAACTTACGAAAGGCATAACAACTTGTTCTAAGCCTTTAGTGATAGGATGGTCCTCAAAATTTGTAATTATCGGCATATAAGGAAATTTCACTTGTTGAGTAAAATTAAACATCCCGGCTTGTTGCCTCACTCCAACAGTACCGCAATTCCCGTCAACAACAAAATTTTCTTCAACAATCAGCCCTTTATTTGCTAACCATTTTTCAAGTCCTGTTTCTAAAGAAGTCCCTTGAGCTTTTTGCATATCGGCATTTACTCTGTTCATAGCTATAAATAAATTTCCACCTTTAGATAGATAATTGTCAATTTGTGAAAATTGATAATCGGTAAAGGTATCGGCAGGTGAAATAATAGCAATTGTTTTAAATTTACTTAAATTATCAATCGTATCACTAATGGTAACCGGTTCAACATTATATAAAACCGAAAGTTGAGATAAAACCTGACGGAAAGATGCAAGCGAAGGCTCGCCTTGTCCCTGTAAAAATCCAATTAATGGTTTATCGTCAATAGCAATTTTTTTAATTGCCGACGATAAAGCATATTCCATAGCTGTTCCGGGTTGAATCAGGGGAATTACTTCGGTGTCTTCGCCCATTTGAATTTTTGCTCCGAGAAATACTTTCTGTTGTTTCACCTGATCTTTTTCTCGAACATTAATAACAACCGGACGAATTCCTCCTTGAATGGCTTGTTGTTCGACAGCTTTGTCTTTGTTCGGGTCAATAAATTCGTAAACAACCATTCCTTTTGAAACCGTTGAATATTCCACAAGCAATTCTTTAAAATCGCGTTTCGATTTGGCAATTCCCTGAGGAAGGTCTTCGGTAAAATAGGCAGTGATTGTTACCGGTTCGGGTAATGATTGTAAGATATCTTTTGTTGCTTTACTTAAAGTATATCTTTGGTCGGCAGTAAAATCAAGCCGAACAAAAAATTTATCCGATAAAGCGTTTATCAAAACGATTACAATTATTATTAATAATATCTGTGAGCTTATTGATTTTTTGTTTTTCATTTTTTTACTAATTTCAAATTTCAGTATTCTGTAAAAGTTACTATAAATATCGAATTATGTTATCCTTCGTTTTCTAATATTTACTTCGGTTAATAAAAGGCCGAGGAAAATAATCGACAAGAAGAAAATTATATCTTTCGAATCGATAACGCCTCTCGAAATTGATTCAAAATGTGTCGAAACACTTAGGTAATCGAGAAGTTTTCCTAAAAATCCACCAACACTTCCCGATAATATTCCGAAAATGATTTGGAAGAAAATCCCTATAAATAAGGCCAATAAATAGCCAACTATTTGATTGTTTGAAATACTACTCGTGAAAATTCCTATGCTAATATAAGCGGCACTCATAAAAATCAAACCTAAATAACCTGACCAAACAGCTCCATGATCAATAGGGCCTAAGTTTGCTACCGAAATATAATAAGGTATTGTTAATGCAAGTGCTATAATTATCAATATTAATGTTGCCATGAATTTACCGAGAACAAGCTGCCAGTCGCTAATCGGTTTTGTCAAAAGTAGTTCAATAGTTCCACTTCTGTTTTCTTCGGCAAATTGTCGCATAGTCAAGGCCGGAATAAAAAAGAATAATGTCCAATAAGCAATACCGAAAAATGATTGTAAGCTTGCTTGTTGAACAAAAAACACATCCGAACCGTAAAGCCATGTGAAAAAACCACTAAAACCGAGAAACAGAATTATCATTACATAAGCCATAAGTGAATCGAAAAATGATTGTAATTCACGTTTGGAAATAGTCCATATTTTTTTCATTTTTTTCTATTTTTTTTGTTTCCGATAATTTTGAATTTAATTCATAGTAAGCTCGCGGAAAATATCTTCAAGCTTGGTTTCAATAGGTGTCATCTCCAACAATACCCACGACTTTTCAACACATAAATTATAAATTGATTTACGTGAAGATAGCCCGCTCTTGCTCTGAATTTCAAAGGAATTGTTGTCTTTATCAATAAAATCGACCAAATCAATATTGTCGAGGTCCTGAAGTTGAGTAAAAATCTCATCAGCATTAGAGCCTTCAATCGTAACTTTAACAATTTCTTTACCCTGAGCCTGCTTTTTCAAATCCTTAGGAGTTCCGTCTGCAACAATTTTACCTTTGCTGATAATTAGCATTCTGTCGCAAGTTGCTTCAACTTCGGCCAAAATATGTGAACTTAAAATAACGGTTTTTTCTTTTCCGATTTGTTTTATCAATTCACGAATTTCAACAATTTGATTTGGGTCGAGGCCGGCAGTCGGCTCATCAAGAATCAAAACATCGGGATTGTGAATCAAAGCCTGCGCAAGCCCGACACGTTGTTTGTAACCTTTTGATAGTTCCGTAATTCTTTTGTGTTTTTCGCCTTCCAAACCACAAACATTAACCATTTCAAGAATTCTGTCTTTAATAGTTGATTTCTCAACACCCTGCAATTCGGCTACAAAAGCCAAATAGTCGATTATTGGCATTTCCTGGTAGAGAGGATTGTTTTCGGGAAGATAACCTATGTGTTTTTTTACTTCATCGGCCTGATCCACCACCGAAAGATTTCCTACGGAAATATTACCCTGAGTAGGTGTAAAGAAAGTTGTAATTGCTTTCATGGTAGTAGTTTTTCCAGCACCGTTAGGGCCAAGAAAACCGAGAACCTCTCCGGTTTTTACCCTGAAAGAAATATCATCAACAGCTTTAGAATTACCATACTTCTGTGTAAAATTTTCTACTACTATATCCATAATTATAAATTTTTTTGCAAAAAAAATAAAAAAAAGACTTGATTCAAACATATTCATAAAAATTTAACATCTATTAACAAAAAAATTAAAGGCTAAAATATAAAGGCTAAAGGCTAAAGTATAAAGATTGGTGATTTGAGATTAGTGAATAGTGATTGTTGACTGAAGACTGATGACTGAAAACCGATTACCGATTACTAAATTCTTGACTTCAAAAGCTCGTTTATTTCTTTTAAATATTTGTTTTCCTGCTCCAAAAGGCTGTTTTTGTTTTTTAGAAATCTATTTTCCTCTATTATTTGCTGTGTTTGTTTGGCCGATTTATCTGTTTCATTGATGAAATACTGAAAGAAGTTATGGTTTACTGCTTTAGATATTGCATAAAGCCGGGTAAGACGCATATTATTTGAGTTAAGGAGGCTGTAAAGCGAAGGCGGACTGATCCCTATCATTTTTGCAAGCTTATAAATTGAAATTTTCCTCTCATAACATTGTTGTTTGATGATGTTTCCTATTTGTATCATGATTAAATGACTTTGTATTTTATGCAAATATAGGATAAAATTAGTTTAATTATTACATTTGTTGTATTAATATATACATTTATTAGTTTAATTATTATATCAGTTGTATTATTTCATATATTTGTTAGTTTAATTGTTATATTGGTTATTTTAATTGTTATATTTGTTAGTTTATTTATTACATTTGTTGTATTATTTGTAATATTGGGGAGATTATTGGGGTCTTTGAGTGTTTAAAAGTAGGCTTGCAGAGAAAAATTGAAGTCTTTAGATGGATAAAAGCAATCTTAGCCCGGTTGAAAGTATTTTTTCGGTTGTGAAAATCAATCCTGATTTTAAAATAAGAAGAGTGTCTCATCCTGAAACAGGTTTACACAAAAAAACACCCCACTTTTTTTATTCCACCCTCCAAAATCTAAAATAAATTTTCTATATTTGTTGGAAAATAAATAATGTGTAAACAGTAAGTTAAATAATTAAACGGACGATGAAGAAATAAACACTCAATGCCACTTTGGCCAAACGTGAGGATATACGCTATAGGGGTGTGGTTATTTTGGAGTTCAGTTGATAATCATGAATAATAAAACATTAAGGTAATGGGTGGTGAAGGTTCAATGGCTGGAATGATTGCAAGCATTAGATATAATAGTTCTTTGCTTAACAAACGTAGAAAAAGCAAGCGTGAAGCTTTTAAAAATCTTAAACATTCTTCAAAATCTAATAAAACAGATTCACAATATAATAGACCTTCACTTGAAGAAATACGGAAAAATAAAGCTGTACTATTAAAAAAAAAAAACAAGAAAACATAAGAGTTATTTTAGTATTAGCTATTTTATCGATAGTAACCATAACTTTGTTATACATTATATTTAATTCCTATTTCTAAATCAGAAAAACAAACCAAAATAAGAAGGATACTGAGCAGTCTGCAAAGCCAGTTTCGCAATAGCGGAAACCAAGCGATGAGTCTAGCGGGGAAAGATCGGGAAAAGATATGTTGAACTACATCCCATTTATTTTTCCCCATTCATAAAAGCATTTTCTTATAAGTCCTTTAAAAAAAGCGGGCCAAAACACCCATTTTTTATTTTTTTGATTTAATATCTAAATAAAATTTTTATATTTGGAAATTGAAAAAACAAAAGAATAAATGCCAATTTTTCAAAAATCAGAATAAAGAAATATTAATAAATGGAAATACTAAATTTTGAGAACTTAGTAGTACTTACAATCTTTTTTGTACCTGGCTTTGTTTATTTAAAAGCATATAGATTATTTATTGCAGAAACTAAAACAGACTTTTCTAAAGATTTATATGAAGCAATAGGATTTAGTTTTTTAAATGCTATCCTTTTCTCTTATCCTATATATTTGATTCATCATATAAATCTTATAGTAAATTATCCATTTCTATATTTTCTTTCTTTGGCATTAATAATTGTCATTTTTCCAATCTTTTTTGCTTTCATTTTTCAAAAAGTTTCAGAGAAAAGGTGGTTTGGAAAATTTATGATAAATCCGACAAAAAGTGCTTGGGATTCATTTTTCTCAAAGCGTAAAAGTTATTTCGTTATCGTCACATTAAAAAATGGAAGAAAGATTGGAGGAAAATATGGAAAGAATTCTTTTTCTTCTACATATCCTAATCCTGAAGAATTATATTTAGAAGAATTGTGGGAATTAAACAAAAATAATGGCTTTAAAAAAATTGAACCTCAAACAGAAGGAATATTAATTACAGAAAAAGAAATTTCAACAATAGAATTTTATCTCTAAATTTATTATTATGACAAAAGAAAAAAAACCTATCTCGAAACCCAAAGAAGTAAGTAAAAAAGTTACTAAAATTAATTTAGGAAGAGAAACAAAAGCATGGCAACCTTTTACAGACGAGACAACAACACCTCCTACGAAAGGAAGTAAAGACAAAAAAAAAGCAAATAGCGACAATTAAGATCTTACGTAATGAAAACTTTAGAGTAAATTAAAAGTTAAGTGTTACGTAACTTGGCAATACATATTGCAAAACTATTGAAAAAACAAAAGAATAAATGTCAATTTTTCAGAAATCAGTAATAAAGAAATATTTATCTGCTCTTGATAAAGAAAAGCTTGAGAACGCTTACCAGGTATTCAGGAAAAATTTTAATCCACGTAAGATTGAAGAGATCAAGAATATGAAGGAAGAAGAATACCAGGATGGATTTTTAAGAGATTTATTTGTTGATGTTCTGGGTTATACTTTGAAACCTGATGAAAATTATGATCTGGTAAGAGAGTTTAAGAACCAGGCTGACGGAAAAAAAGCTGACGGAGCAATTCTTTCAAGGGGTAATGATAGTTTGACAAATAAGGCTATTGCCGTAATTGAATTAAAATCAACCAAGACAAAGGATTTAAAAAGTATTACCGAACAGGCTTTTAATTATAAGATCAACCAGGCTGATTGTAAATATGTAATTACATCCAACTTTCAGAAATTAAGATTTTATATTGACTATACCAACGAATTTGAGGAGTTTAATCTGTTTAATCTCGACAAAGAAAACTTCGAGCTACTTTACCTGATATTATGTAAGGAAAATGTTTTTTCCGGTTTGCCATTAAAACTCAAAGAAGAAACAAAATTCCATGAGCAGGAAATTTCAGATAAGCTTTATAAGAATTATTCGGATTTTAAAAACAGACTTTTTGATAATTTAATCATAAACAATACAGAGCACGACAAATTAACTTTATTTAAAAAATCGCAAAAACTTTTAGACCGTTTTCTTTTTGTTTTGTTTGCCGAAGATAGCGGGCTTTTGCCGCCAAATTCAATTTCACGGATTATAAAACGCTATGAGATACTGAAAGAAGAAGACGCTTATAAACCGCTTTACGATATTTTCAAGCAGTATTTTGGCTATATGAATATAGGCAGAAAAGGAAAAACACCTGCCGACAATATTCCTGAATATAATGGTGGACTTTTTTATCCTGATGAATTATTAGACAATCTGAAAATTGATGATGAAACGCTTATAAAAGACCTGCTGCACTTATCGGAATATGATTTTAATACTGATGTTGATGTAAATATACTCGGGCATATATTTGAGCATTCGCTTTCGGAAATTGAAGAAATTACAGCCGAGATTGAAGGCACAACTACCAACAAAACAAAGAGCAAAAGAAAAAAAGACGGGGTGTTTTATACTCCAAAATACATTACACAATATATTGTTGAAAACACATTGGGAAAACTTTGTAGTGAGAAACGCAAAGAATTGGAAATTGTTGAAATTGAATTTGACGGAACTTACAGGTTAAAAGAAGGAAAACTGTCGGTTAAAGGTAAAAAGCTATATAAAAAGCTACAAGAATATAAAGACTGGATGTTTTCCTTAAAAATTGTTGACCCGGCATGTGGGAGCGGTGCTTTCCTGAACCAGGCATTGAATTTTTTAATTGAAGAACATAAAAATATTGACGACATTATTGCTGAGTTGACTAATACATCTATAAGGTTATTTGATACTGAAAAAATAATACTTGAAAACAATCTTTATGGAGTTGATATCAATGAAGAAAGCGTTGAGATAGCCAAATTATCGCTTTGGTTACGTACTGCACAAAAAGGCCGAAGGTTGTCGGTTTTAAGTAATAATATAAAATGTGGCAACTCGCTGATTGACGACCCCGAAGTGGCAGGAGAAAAAGCATTTAATTGGCACACCGAATTTCCGGGGATTTTTCAGAAAAAAAAGAAGAAGATATGGCATATTACTACTGCAACGCATAATTCCCGCTATTCGCAGCGGATGTTCGATAATTATGTAAAAACAGGAAAGCCTGTTTGGTTGACAGAAAAAGAAGAAATAATTGTAACGCAAACTATTGCAGAAATTGCAGAAGAGGATAATTTGAATATTATTGCATATAATATTTGCGGTGACCATGTGCATATACTTGCGGTGTGTGAAGAAGATGAACTTCCAAAGATTGTGCAAAAACTAAAATCCATGTCGGCAAGGGCTTGCAATATAGCTATGGGACGGACAATAGCAGGTATAAGGGAGCATGCTCCCCTGAAAGGACAAAGAATATCCTCAGCAACATCGGAGCAGGCAACAACATCGGAGCTTGCTCCGATGTCGGTTGCACATTCCGTTCCACGTATCGGAGCATGCTCCGATGCAAAACATACTCCCGTAAGCCCAAAACGCGGAAAGACACAGCATCATCTCTGGACACAGAAATTCGGGAAAAAGGAAATAACTTCCAACGAACAATTAGAAAATACAATTGAATACATAAATAATAATCGAAAAAAACACCAACTCCCCGAAAACAAAGAACTACAAACTATTATTAATAAATTATGCTGCTCACGCCAACACGCCTTTCGTACCGAATATAAGGGTGGTTTTGATTTGGTGATTGGGAATCCGCCTTATGGTATTCTGATTGATAAATCAACACAAGATTACTATCAGAAAAACTTTCCACTAACTCGATATAAAACCAACTTGTATATTCTATTTCTTGAAAGGATGTTACAAATTTTCAATAAAGGGATTGTTCACTTTATTATACCTAAATCTTTACTTTTTAATACATACTTTGAGTTAATCAGACGAGAACTGATTACAAAAACAGAGATTAATGAGCTTTACTCAATAACAGAAAAAGTATTTGAAGACGCGGAGGTTGGAAGCAGCCTATTATTAAGGTTTACAATAAAAGAAAAACCAAATAATAATAATATTGTTAGATTAGCTGTTGCAGAAAAATCGCAAAATTTTATTTCGGGTTTAGGCGTGATTGAAAATAAAGTCCCGCAAAATCATTTTCTTAATATTCCTAATTGTGAAATATCAATTGTTTCCTCGAATAATCAATCAATTATAAACAAATTACAAGACTGTAAATCAATCAATGACTTTTATGACCTTAAAAATGGATTAAATCCAGGAAATATTAAACATATTCTAATCTCAAATAAAAAAACAAAACCAACACAAAAACCAATTATTTGGGGAAAAGAAATATCTAAATATGGAATAATATGGGGTGGTGATTTTGTTGAATATGATGAAAAAATATCCAAAAATATTACTATTGACGATTTGAAATCGAAAAAAGGGATGAATAAGCAAAGTAAAATTGATTTCGCTTTAAGAAAACCTGAACTTTTTGAAAATAGGAAGATCGTTGTTAGAAAAACTGGAGATTCATTAATTGGATGCATAGATAATAACAATTACTACTTTGACACACTTGTTCACGGAATATATGAAAAAGAACACGGATATACATTAGAAGTACTACTTGCAATAATAAATTCACGTCCAGCGACAGTATTTTATCGTTTATTACACGACATTAAAGGGAAAGTGGTTGCTAAAATTAGTTTAGATAATTTAGGTGCTTTTCCAATTCCTGAAATTAACAAGAGCATTTCAATAAAACTAACGGATTTTTCAAATCTTCTTTTAAAATCTACTTCCAAAGTAAATCAACTTTCTGGTAGATTTATAAACCGCTTAAAAAGTAATTTAGAAATAGAAAAAGTTAGCTCTAAACTTGGGAAATTCTACGATTATGATTTCAAGGCTTTCGTTGCAGAACTGAAAAAACAAAAAGTTAAACTTTCACTAACTCAACAAGATGAATGGGAAGAATATTTTAATGCTTATAAAACAGAAATAAACCAATTGCAAGACGAAATAAATGCAACGGATAAGGAAATAGACCAAATGGTTTATAAACTCTACGAATTGACTGAAGATGAGATTGAAATTGTTGAGAAAAGTATTGGGTGATTAAATAAGGGAAGATAAGAATTGATGGTTTAGGATTTTAATAAATTTCCCCATTCATAAAAGCATTTTCTTATAGCTACCCGCTAAGCGTATTTTGCATATCCGCTCTCAATAAAAAAAATTTTCTACATTATATTTTAAGTTTATACCTTTATAAAAATTTTATGTCTGTTTTTATCAAATAAAATATTAGTCAGCCCTATCGTTTAGCTGAGAAAATTCAGGTGTGACTAATAAAGAAATAAGGATGTTTGAATGCAAGCAAATTGCAAGTTTTGAAAAACGGGGAAAATAATAGGGCCGGAATTTGAGATAAGTAAAGAAAAATATTAGAATTATGGATAAATCGAAGATTGCTATTTTTAGGAAAAAAGAGATTCGAAAAATCATTTATGAAAATGAGTGGTGGTTTTCTGTAGTAGATATTTGTGAAGCATTAACTGATAGTCGTGATGCTGGTGCATATTGGAGGAAATTAAAACAACGATTAAAAGCAGAGGGAAGTGAGGTCGTGACGAATTGTCACGGACTGAAATTAGAGGCAAGAGATGGAAAAAAGTATAAAACAGATTGTGCTAACACTGAGGGAATATTCAGATTAATACAATCTATACCCTCACCAAAGGCAGAACCTTTTAAAAGATGATTGGCAAAAACAGGATATGAAAGAGTTCAGGAAATTGAAGACCCCGAACTTGCAACTAAACGAACAAGAGCTTTGTATCAGGCAAAAGGATATAGTGCCGATTGGATTGAAAAACGAATGCGTGGTATTGCAATTCGTGAAGAACTTACTGATGAATGGAAAAGCAGGGGCGCTAAAGAAAAAATTGAGTATGCAATTTTAACAGCGGAAATAAGTAAAGCACTTTTGGCATGACCCCAAGCGAATACAAAGAATTGAAAAATTTGAAAAGAGAAAATCTGAGAGACCATATGAACGATCTTGAATTAATATATTTTGAAGGATGTTTGAATCAGGATGATGCTATTCACAGAGAAAAGTATTTAAAAACATCTTGGGGAAAAAAATACATTAAGAATAGGATTAAGCATTATCTAACGGGGCTTGGCGAAAGAGCAACTACTGAAATAACTCAAACAAATGATTCGCAAGGCTTCGGCAAGCTAAAACAGGATGCCAAAGAAGGTGGAAAAATTGCAGGAGATGCAAAAAATGCACTTGAACAAAAAACGGAAAAAAAAGTAAGTACAAATGAAAATTATCTGGATGCACCAGAAAGTAAAAAAAGATTAAAATAGCTATTATTTTGTTAATAATACGAATCAAGAGTAGAAATACTAAGGTAAAGAATATTAGCCACAAAGGCACAAATACACAAAAATATACAAAGAATTTAATAATATTAAATTTTATTATTTTGTGTTTCTTAGAGACTTAATGTCTTTGTGGCAATAAAACGTTCAACCCTTGATTCGCGTGAATAGTGAATAGTGATTTCCGACTGGGGGCTGGCGACTGAACAATACCCTGAAACCACCTAAATAAAATGAGATTTCCTATTGGATGGGAAAAGGAAAAACTTTGGTCAAAATGAAGTTAACCACTTAGGAGTACAAAGGTATTTTCACAAAGGGGCACAAAGGATAAGAATTGAGAATTGGAATTTGATGTTGGTAGCTCTTTTTTGGTTTATGGAAAGATGAGGTAAAAGATTTATATAAAATAATTTTATGTTTCATTTTGTAATATGAAATGTTTTTTGTTATTTTGATGGAATTTTAATTTTATAAAGTATTGCGTTTGGTTTTTGGGGCATGAAGAAATGAAATTGACCAACCCATTTAAGCAATATTTGATTGAAGAAATTGAAAAAATATTGAAATTATGTTTGAGTTAATAAACTTTGTATTACATTTGCAAACAATAAGCCTCGCCACGCTTCTCGTCAGATCAGCGCACCCGGCGAGTTTTTCTTTTTAAATGGGTTATGAAATATAACAAACCACCATTAACTATAGCCCGACAAATTCAATTATTGAAACAAAGAGGATTAATTATCAAAGATGAAGAAAGGGCAAAACGTTAACTCTCTTTTATTAATTTATATCGTTTAAGAGCATATACTTAGACATATCAAAACAACAAAGATCCGGATCACTCCTTTTACAAAGGTGTTACTTTTGACAAAGTACTGAATACATATTTGTTTGACAGGAAATTAAGACTTCTTATTTTTGATGCAATCGAAAGAGTTGAGAATGCATTTAGAACACAGATAATATATTATTATTCAATTGAGTATGGAAGTAATTGGTATGAAGATGTGATTTTTTTTAAAAATGAAAATTTCTTTTATCGTGATCTTAAACTAATAAATAAAGAATTAAAACGGTCAAATGAAAATTTCATCAAACATTATAGAATGAAATATGCTGAACCACTTAATCCTCCGGCATGGATGACTTTGGAAACATGGAGTTTAGGCCTATTGTCAAAGGTTTTTGAAAACCTGAAAATAAATAAGCAAAAGAAACTCATTGCCAGAAATTTTAATCTTGTCCATCCACGTGTTCTTGAAAGTTGGATACATTCCATTTCTGTAATTCGAAATATTTGTGCACACCATGGCAGGCTGTGGAATAGAGAATTCACATCTCGCTTTCTGTTGCCAAAAAAAACCTTGACAACATGGTTATCAAATACTAATATTTCTGACTCAAAACTATATGTGGTTTTAAGTAGCTTATTATATTTACTCAATACAATTATTCCAAGAAATCATTTTGTGGATAAATTTAGGCAGTTACTTGCACAATACCCTGATATACCACTAAAACAAATGGGATTTCCTAATGGATGGGAAAAGGAAAAACTTTGGTCAAAATTAAAACTTACAGAATATTAGCCACCAAGACACGAAAACACAAAAGAAACACAAAAAGTTAACAAACATCTATTTTTATAATTTAGTGTTTTAATGGCGAAAATCATTCAACCTTTGATTCGCATAATAAAGTATGGTTTAAAAATATTTCCATAAAGGATCATCAGGAACCGGAGCAATAATTTCCATTTTTTCTTTTTTGACAGGGTGGATAAATTCAATTTTTCGAGCATGTAAATTAATTGATGCGTCTTTGTTTGTGGTGTGGTATCCATATTTAATGTCACCTTTGATAGGAGAACCGATATGTGCCATTTGAGCTCGAATTTGATGATGTCGCCCGGTTAACAGATTTATTTCTAATAAATAAAATTTATCACTTTTTGAAACTAAATTGTATTTTAATTCAGCTTTTAACCCACCCTTTGTTTTTTCTGTGCAGATAAATGATTTATTTTTCTTTTGGTTTTTTTTCAAATAATTTATCAGATGTGCTGATTCTTTCACAGGTTTATTTTTAACAATTGCCCAGTAAGTTTTCTTAATTTCCCTTTCTTTAACCATTTTATTTAAGCGACTCAAAGCTTTTCCGGTTTTCGCAAAAATTATGGCACCGCTAACGGGGCGATCCAATCTGTGAACTACTCCCATGAAAACATTTCCCGGTTTATTATATTTGATTTTAAGATAAGTTTTAAGTTTTTCGCTTAAAGGTTCATCGCCGGTTTTATCGCCCTGAACTATTTCAGACGACATTTTATTGAAAACAATTATATGGTTATCTTCAAATAAAATTCTTTTTTCGATG
>JAEINX010000076.1 GCA_016342645.1 Bacteroidales bacterium
TTTTCAAGAATGTAATCAACAATGACTTGCATCATTTTTTCCGATCGACTCCATTCGGGTTGAAGGTATAAAATGCAATCGGATTTTACGAGATTTGCATTTTTTTCGGCCCACTCAAAATCGCTTTCATCAAAAATAATAACCTTCAATTCATCTGCTCTTTTAAAATTTTCTTCCAAAGGTGGGCTATTTTTTTTTGCCGAAAGGCAAATCCAATCCCAAGATCCCGATAAAAAATGTGAGCCTGAAGTTTCAAGAAAAAGTTTAATGTTTTGTTTTTTTAATTTATCGCATAAATAATCGAGCTTGTATAAAAGCGGTTCACCACCGGTTATGAGAACTGCTTTTACAGGAAAGGTTTTAACTCTTAAAACAATATCATCAACATCAGTTAAAGGAAATAAATCGGAATTCCATGACTCTTTTATATCGCACCATTCACAACAAACATCGCAACCTCCTATTCTTATGAAGTATGCAGCAGTTCCGGTATTAAATCCCTCGCCCTGAATACTGTAAAACTCCTCCATAACGGGGAGAGATTTCCCATTTAGTTTGGGATTATTTTTTTGAATTATTTGCATATTATAATTATTTCTTGCCTCTCAGTTGTTTAGTTGTCTTTTCAGGTAAATAATTTTCTGATGATATTATATTTTCTCCGCTTTCTTTCTCTAATTCTTTTCTTGCATTACCGGCAATCTTTCCACCAATTATTGCTGCTTTTTTATTTTCAACAAATCCTTTTACATCTTTTGCTTTTGCAACTTTTGTTGTTGAAGCCTCTCCAAGCATTGAAAAAATCAATTCCAGGTCAGTCATATGGTCTCGAAGATTTTGTTTTTTCAATCCTTTTACTTCTTTGTATTGTGAAGGAGTTAGTCCAAAAGTAGCTTTAGATATTTCTGCTGTTAAAATTGCATATTCAATTCGTTCTTTTACGCCTCGTTTTTTCCATTCGTCTGTCAACTCATCACGAATAGCAATACTTCGCATCCTTTTTTCTATCCATTCATCGGAATAGCCTTTGGTTTTGTATATCTCTCGTGTTCGTTTTGAAGCTAATTCAGGATTTTCTATTTCTTCCAATCTTTCATAACCTACTTTTGCAAGCCAACGTTTGAAAGGTTCTGCTTTTGGCGATGAAATTGATTGTATAATTCTTAAGAGTGTTTCGGTATCAGCAATTTCAGTGTCTCGCATTTTCCCGTCTTTTGCTTTCATTTTCAACTGTCGACAATTTGTCGACAGTTCAATGCCATTTTCTTTTTCCCTTTTTTTAAGCCTATACCAATAATCCCTCGGTTTAATACTTTCAGTTAATATCTCAATAACATCAACAACAGCGAAATACCATTTCTCCTCGTTTTCATTCCAATAAGTTCTTACTTGTTTGGTTTGAAATAATTTAATATTTGACATAATTCACATATTCTTATTGAATAATTAATTTTCGGGTAGCATATTGATTGGATGACCTTAATTTAACCAAATAGAGTCCTGATTTGGCTTTTCCTACCTTAAAACTTAGCTTTATTTTTCCATCTGAATCAGAATATTTTTTTTTCTTGAAATTTACATTTTGTCCAAGGCTATCGTAAAATTCAATCGTAAAACTCTGGTCATGTAAATTTGTAATATCAATTTTAAATTTTTTTTCGGTAACAGGATTAGGGCTAATAGAGTAATCAAAATCTGCTTCCGATAGCTCGTTGATTCCAATTGCTGAGGTGTTTGTCCAAATACCTGTATTTACTTTAAATACTTGTTGTGATATAACAGAATTTTCACATGATATTAAAATATTCTTATCTGTTGAATATGTAATGCCTTCGGTTTGTGCCCCCAAAATATAAGGCAAATCAATTCGGCGTTTATTTCCTGAAAAGAAATTATTATCCTGATAATTATATAACAAAAACAAAAAAGGAACATAGTTTTTGTATGCGATTAAAGAGATTTCGTTAAACTCTTGCTTGTAATCTGCACCTGTGATTAAACCGTCAACTTCTAAAGAATCAATCAAAGCAGCCTCATAATTGCCCGGAATTTTTGGGAGCTTATATAATTTTGTTTTATAGTTTTCCCAGTTTTTTGAGAATAAATATAGATGGTCACCACAACTGATAATAGCCTCGCAATCATAGTTGTTTTTTTGATTAGCAGATGAAAAATTCGTTTGATCGCTATATGAAAAATGTATGATTGTTGAGTTTACATTTGCATTACCCGATATAGGAATGTCATTTTTATTGACTTTATAGATTCTCAGATTTTTTCTATTTCCTTCATTGTTACCAACATCGGCTATATAAATATGGTCTTCATCCTGAGTAATATCCTCCCAATCATAATTTGATGCATTTGGAAGATAAATTGTTTGAACAATTTCAGATGTAAGCGTATCAATTTTAAAAATTTTTGCATCCCCTCCGCTATCATTATGAGTCCAAAGCCCGTTGTTGTAGAAAATTAAACCGGAGGTTTCTCCAACTGCATCGGGAAAATTAATAAAAAAAATAGGTTTATAAAATGTAGGGTCATAAGTGCATGACCCATCATTATTCGATGCTAAAGGATTGTAATTATTTGCTTTAGTATCGGTGCAACCATAAATTTGTGCGTAGATTGAACCTGTAAAAGAAATAATAAATAGGAAAAATAGAAATATTCTTTTTAAGTTCTTCATAATCATTTTTATAATCTATTCACTTGTATCTGTACGAGACAAAACTATTTAGACATTAATTTAATAAGCCAATTTTTTTGCAGCCTCCAAAGTATTTCTCAATAAAGAAACTATGGTCATTGGGCCAACACCTCCGGGAACCGGTGTAATAAAACTACATTTTTTTGAGACTTCGTCGAATTTTACATCTCCTTTGAGTTTGAAGCCTGATTTTGTTTTATTTGATTTAACTCTATGAATTCCAACGTCAATAACAACTGCGTCTTTTTTCACCATATCGGCAGTAACAAATTCAGGGCTTCCGATTGCAGCAATTAAAATATCAGCCTTACTACAAATTTCTTTAAGATTTTTAGTGCGGCTGTGGCAAATTGTTACCGTTGAATTGCCCGGATTTGCTTTGCGTGTCATTAAAATTCCCATTGGTGTCCCAACAATATTACTTCGTCCGAGAATTACACAATTTTTTCCTTCGGTTTCAATATTATATCGTTCAAATAGTTGAATTATTCCATAAGGCGTTGCAGGTAAATAAGTAGGTAAACTCAAAACCATTTTCCCGATATTTTCGGGGTGAAACCCATCAACATCTTTTAAAGGATTTATGCGTTGAATAACGCGATCGGGGGAAATATGTTTTGGCAAAGGCAATTGAACTATTAGTCCATGAATCTCATCATCTTTGTTTATGAAATCAATAATTTCAAGCAGTTCATTTTCGGTGATTTTTTCAGAATGCTTGTAAACCGATGAAGTGAAGCCAACTTCCTTACAAGCCTTCTCTTTACTTGCAACATAGGTCTGACTTGCCGGATCATCACCAACAATAATTGCTACGAGATGAGGTGGGTTTAATCCTTTGTCGATTATTTCGGCAGTTTCTTTCGCAATTTCTTTTTTTATTTCACCGGCTATAAATTTTCCGTCAATTAATTTCATAACAAATTTTGTATTTATTTTTTTATTCTAATACTCCATACTTCAACACTAACCTACATCCCATGTTTGCTCTTCATGTTTTTCATCATTCTCATCATGTTTTTTCCGCCCCCACTTGTCATCATTTTCATCATTTTACTGGTTTCGGCAAATTGTTTGATAAGTCGGTTTACTTCCTGAATATCGTTACCGCTACCTCGGGCTATTCTTTTTCGGCGACTACCGTTCAATAATTTAGGGTTGCTTCGTTCAGCAGGGGTCATCGAAAAAATTATTGCTTCTATGCCTTTAAATGCATCATCTTCAATTTCGGTATTTTTTAATGCTTTGCCCATTCCGGGTATCATCCCGACAAGGTCCTTAACATTTCCCATTTTTTTAATTTGTTTTATTTGGGAAAGAAAATCATTGAAATCAAATTGGTTCTTTGCAATTTTTTTCTGTAATTTTCTGGCTGATTCTTCATCGAATTGTTCCTGAGCACGCTCAACGAGGGAAACTACATCACCCATTCCGAGAATACGGTCGGCCATTCGTGTCGGATAGAAAACATCTATTGCATCAATTTTTTCACCTATTCCAACAAATTTTATCGGTTTATTTACCACCGAACGAACAGTCAGGGCTGCACCACCACGTGTATCACCATCTAATTTTGTGAGTACAACTCCTTCATAATCTAATCTATCATTAAATGCTTTGGCAGTATTTACAGCATCTTGTCCTGTCATTGAATCAACAACAAATAATGTCTCCTCAGGTTTTATTGCTTTTTTGATGGCTGAAATTTCATTCATCATTTCATCATCGACTGCAAGTCGCCCTGCGGTATCGACAATCACAACATCATATCCGTTATCATTAGCGAAAGAGATAGATTCTTTTGAAATTTTTACGGGTTCTTTGCTTCCTTCTTTTGTGAAAACTTCGACTCCAATTTGCTCGCCGAGAACCTGTAATTGATTGATGGCAGCAGGACGATAAACATCACCGGCAACGAGAAGAGGCTTTTTATTACGTTTGGTTTTTAAGTAATTAGCAAGTTTTGCCGAAAAAGTAGTTTTTCCCGAACCTTGTAAGCCGGCAATTAGAATTATTGCAGGTTTTCCTTTGTCGTTTAAATCAATTTTGTCACCACCCATTAAGCTAGCCAATTCATCGTGAACAATTTTTACCATTAATTGCCCGGGAGAAACAGAAGTTAAAACGTTTTCACCAAGTGCCTTACGTTTAACATCTTCTGTAAATTGTTTCGCAATCTTAAAACTTACGTCAGCGTCAAGCAAAGCTTTTCTGACCTCTTTTAAAGATTCTGCAATATTGATCTCGGTGATATATCCGTGACCTTTAAGTATTTTGAACGATCTTTCTAACTTTTCACTTAAACCTTCAAACATTCTGATTCAATTTTTAATTTCGATTTGCAAAATTAAAACAATTTTTTCTTAGCTGAGAATTATTTATCGCTTAAAAAAGATTAAATTATGACTGGCTTTTCGACTTTAGCCTTTATTTAGTGCTTGCCAGAAAACGCCAATTTCTTCGTTATGCTTGCTCAGAAAACCAATCATTTACAAAAGTAAACTCATGGTTTTCTGAACTTCGCAAGCCTCGAACTTGACGTTTTCTGTCTAAGCACTCCAAAATATTGAGTTTTCGTGCAAACACTATTTAGAGTACTTCTGAATCACTATTCCTCCAATAATAAGAGAAAGTCCAAAAATTGTTGAAAGCATTATTTCTTCTCCAACCGTGAAATATATAATTATTAAAGAAATAAAAGGAGAAAGAAAAATAAGATTACTAATCTTTGCGGTTGTTGTTGAAAGTTGTAAAGCCTTGAGCCAAATAATATAAGTAATTCCCATTTCAAATAATCCTATATAAGTTGAGCCTAAAATACTGTTTAAGTTTGGAAGTGAAATTTCAGAAAAGATAAGGCAGCTTAGAGTTATATAAATTAGCCCGAAGACAAAATTCAAAAATAGTTTGGTTATAGTATTACGATTATCTTTCAAATTAAAAATCCAGAACAAAGACCAAATCACAGAGCTTCCTAATGCCAAGAGAACTCCCTCTAAGTTCGAAAACTCAAATGTAAATATCCTGCCGTTAGTACCGATTATAACGGCTCCTGCAAAGCTAATTAAAATTGCAAGAAAACTTTTTATCGAAATTTTTTGCTTCAATAGCGGAACTGACAATAAAACTATCACCACAGGCCAAACATAATTTAAAGTGCCGGCTTCCTGTGCTTTTAATATAGAATATGCTTTTAACAGTACAACATAGTAAAGAAATGGATTTAAGAAACCCATTAATGCCGATTTTAGCAAATCCTTTGAATTTGTTTTCCATATCTCCGAAATTTTATTTTGGAAAAGGATTATTAAGAATAATATTAGAGTTGAAACAAGAGACGAAAAAAACAAAAGTTGAAAATAATCAAGATATTGCAATGAAATTTTAAATGCCGAAGCAACGGTTGACCAAAAAAGTACTGCTGTTATTGCCAGAAAATATGCTTTATTCTGTTTTTGCATTTTACAAAGCTAATTAAACCGAGGTTTTAATTCCATCTTTTCTAAAGGTGGTAATTTTCATTTTGATTTTTTTACATTTTTTAAAGTCAAAAGATTCATTGCGTTGCTTTCCAAACCATAAATATTATTTTGCAAAAATCGTAAAACCCTGTCATAATAAAGAATTATTACAGGCGATTCTTCCATAATCAAATTACTCATTTTTTGATATTGAATATATCTTAGTGAATCGTTTACCTGAAATTGAGCATTTTCATAAAGTTTATCAAATTCTTTATTTGCAAAATGTGTATAATTAGGCCCGTTTGGACAAAAATTCTTGCTATTGAAAAGCGAGAGATAATTTTCGGCATCGGCATAATCGGCTATCCAAGAAGCTCTAAAAAACGGAAGTTTTGTCTGTGCTTTCAACTCTTTTAGTGAGGCAGGCGGATTAACATTAATATTTATGCTAATTCCAATTTCTCCTAACTGGTGCTGAATATATTTACATAAATCAAGATATTCGGAATTTGTAGTGAGCGTAATTTCCGGTAGTGAGTCCAAATCTAAAAAACCTGCTTCGATAAGCAATTGCCTCGATTTATCGGGATTGTAAGAATATCCAAACATTTTTGTTGAGTCGAAAGAAGGTAAACCTAAGGGAATCATACCATAATTACCGGGCGTCCCGATATTATTTCTTAAATATCTCAGCATTTTTTTCCTATCGAAACCATAATTAATTGCTTTTCTAATGGCCTTGTGAATTAAAGGATTATCTTTGAAATCAGATTTTGTTGTATCAACCATAATTCCAAGATATTCGGTATTAAGATAAGGCTGGCTGATTAATTTAAATTTATTTTTATATTTTGGATTTAATTCTCCTCTTTTAGTCAATAATTCGTCTTTATAGCTGGCATCAATTCCCGACATAAAATCAATTTTTCCTTTTATAAATTCCAGAAAAGCAGATTGTTTATCAATTAAAAAAGTTATGGAAACGGCATCAAGAAAAGGTAATTGTTCATTGTCCGATTTTTCAAAATAATTTTCGTTTTTCAAATAGACAAGCTTAACACCTTCTTTCCACATTTTGAATTTAAAAGGCCCGGTTCCAACCGGATTTCGCCTGAAATCTTTGCCGTATTTTTTAACTGCCTCATGTGGAATTACCGAACAATATTGCATGCTCAAAAGTCCTAAAAATGGAGGAAACGGATGTTTTAATTTAAGAGTTAAACAAGAATCATTCAGAGCTTTAAATGAATAAATTTTTTTTTTTGAATCGGGAATTTGATGATTAGAAACATTGTTAAAAATCCATGCTCCGGGCGAAGCTACATTTGGGTCAAGAAGGCGATTAAAGCTGTAAACAAAATCATCGGCAATTACTTTTCGCCCTTTTCCATTTTCAAAAGCATCATTATCGTGAAAAAAAACATCGTTTCTTAAATTAAAAGTATAGGTCAGTCCATCATCTGAAATATTCCACGATTTGGCAATGCAGGGTTTGGGTTCCAGTTTTTCATCTAACTGAACTAAACCGTTGAAAAGCTGATTTACACCCCAAATATTTGCCTGATTTACAGCAAATGCAGGATCAAGGGAGGAAATCCCGGATGCCTCGTTATATTTAAAAACTGTTTTGGAGTTTTCAGAGTCAATATTTCTGCTACAAGAAAAACAGAAGAAAATAATTAAAAATATAATAAGTGTTTTGTTCATAGACATATTGATGAAAACATTTAAATAGGATGATTGTAATTGAAAAAGCTTAATCATTTTTTTTAGGTTGATCTTCATTATTCCAAATAATGTCCTTTACATGAAATAATTACAATTATTATATTGATTCAGAGCCAGTGCTTTAAATTGAACATCCACAATAAGTAGATTTTTTTAACTTTTCAAAATCAACTTTTTCTTCATTAAGAATTTGTTTGCTTATATCTTCAAAATCATTACCTTTAAACAAATAACCTTCCTGTGATTTTCTTGCATTGATAATTTCTTTTTTATAATTTGGCCTTTTCGAACTAATTTCAAGACTTAATTCATTTATTATAGTAATTTTTTGTTCAATAGACAAAGTTTTTAATAATACATTGATTGCTTCAATTACATTACTTTGAGTTTGTGTATTCATTTTATTAGTTGTTATTCTTGTGTTTATAATTTTGTATATTAGATATTTAGTTTATTTTTGATATTTAAATAAATACAAAACTAATTATTTTACAAAGTTAGCAAAAATATTATAACTATTTATACATAAATTGAATGAAACAATCAATAACATTTCTGAACCTTGCAAGTTTCAAACTTGATGTTTAGTACTTAGTACTCCAAAAAAGTCAGTTTTCTTTTAAACATTAATTATTTATATATCAATACTCACTATACGCTTGCATTTTTCTTTTAAAATCAACTAATTTTCTTTTTGTTGAAATAATAAATTTATAAACATGTTTTCCATCAGGTGATTTATATTCCTGATTTTCAGGTTTTGTATTTCGGAGAATGTTGTTGAAATCACGGTTAGACGAAATAGCCTGAAGAATATTATTTTTATAGTCGAAGAAATACCAGTGTTTTTCATCAATTTCCAGATAAATTGAAAATGAATCGCCCGAACGTTTTTTAACTATCTCAAAATCGCCTTTAATTAGTTTATTTATTTGTGTTTTTTGAATGTTTCCTATCCCGATTTTTCCTTTAGAAATATATGATTTGGAATTATTATTCCATTTAAAATTCACATTTGAAAACACTAAAGTTTTGAGAAGCTGATCGGGTACTTTTTGATAAGCACCGTATAAACTAATTTCTTCAGTCAATTTTTCTGCTTTTTTTTGCCCGAGAATTTGGTTTAATGAATTAAGAAAAATTGGCTTATTCAAATTCACTCCTTTTAGATTGGCAAGGTCGATTTCGTCGGCAAATATTTCGAGGGCCTTACTGTCAAAAAAGAACTCCAATATCATAAGCAGTTCAAATTCCGTAGAGTCGGGTATTATAAAATGTTGAGTTTTTCCATAAGTTTCACAGGAAACTGCCCCAAGATCAAGCCCAAAATTAATTTTCCCCTCTCCCGTAATAATACATTTTTTAGTATCTAAACTTAAAAGATTTCCTGTTAAAGAACTTTGATTGAAGCGTGATGAATCGGCGATTGTATATTTTTCGGCAACTTCATCATAATTTATCATTCCGTTAGCTGAAATTATTTCAATATCGCTATAAAATCCTTTTGGTGAAAGGAAAGCAGGATAAATTTTAAACTCATCTTTTGAAAAAAGAAGGGAAGCGAACATTTTTTGCCCGGTAATATCTTTGAGATCTTTATCGACAGGTAAAAAAATGTTTTTAGGATCAATAGTCGATGAAAATTTAATCCAGTAATTATGAGTGATATAACAATCCTGAATTATTCTATATCCACCTTCGAAGCCAAGAAATTTATTTTTTGCTCGGAGCTTTGCCATACCCGAAAAAAGAAAGCCGCTGTTAAGGAAAAAATTTGATGAATCTGTAATAAAACCGTTTGCAAAAGTTTCTCCTGTCGAATTTACAGTGATATTATTCATATAAATTGCTTGCCTTCTCCCATCTTTTCCAACATAATCATAATATCCTTTTGCCGAGAACATTTTCTTTGAAGCAATATTAACTTCTGCATCATAAATAAAATGATTTTTATTAACCGTATCGGCTATTATTACAGCTTCATTAATTGTTTGCATTTTTGCATCTTTCAAAATCGTAATTGTTTCGTTGCCCGGAAAAATTGCGGCATCGGCAACTTTAATAATTTTCACATCTTCGGCACTAATTATATAATTTTTAATATCATATTTTGCTTTAATACAGAAAAATGCCAATGAATCATGCAAGGGATTAGTTGAAATAAATTGTGAACCCGGCAGATCGATACACATAATTCTGTCATATCTCATTTGGTTTAAGTCAGGATACGAATTGGAAATATTATTTCTTAGGATAATTTCATCATTATCCATAAGCCAATCAAATTCATCCATATAACAAATATATTTATTAAATGGAAATTCAACAATCGAATTTAATCCAACATTTGAAAATCGGCCAATTCTATCATCAAAATCAACATAAGCTTTATAGTCGAGAGTTGAAAGCGTGATTTGTGAAGACTCGGCTTTTCTAAGTGTGAAGTCAGTTGTATCAGAATCAAATGCGTGATTATGAAAGTTAAACAAATCGGAACTCATAAGGGCATCGGCAAATTCGAGATTTCCGCTCCCGAATAATCGTTTTGCAGTATAAATCAATTCTCCTGCAAAATTCACCTGATTATCATACATTAATAGTTTTTCGTCATTAGAATTTATTTGCATTGAATCGGAAAAAGGCAACCAATGTTGCTGAATATTATCTCCTTCAACTCTTGGATATTCAACAGGAGAAATTTGATTTTCGATAATGAAATTCTGAGCCAAAGAATTTGCCGAATCGGGTAAAAAAATGAAATTGTCGGAGCGGGTTTCAGAAGTAAGGTATTCCAGTAATCCATTACCTTTAAGCCCTTCGTTACTAAGAAATATTTTTGAATAAAAAGTCCCTTTTCCGTTATAAATCGGGTATCCTTCATCAGGAGTTTCATGGATAAACCCCAGTGAATAATCGGCTTGAATTGTCAGAGGTTCTTCAATAACTGGGAAAATGCCTCCTGAAGCCAGGTTGCCGTCCATTTTCAAGCCTTCGGTTGTGAAATTATCAAGGCTATCAATTGTGAATGGGTAAACATGATATTTAAATTTTTCTCGATTGTAAACACCATTTTGAATGCTTTTGTTATCAAAATAAACGTAAGCATCGTTTTTGTTCGTGAAATATGGATATTCGGGAAAAGATTTACTGCCCGATTTATTATTCGGATCGTCAATCACAAGTTCGCCGCTTATGTCTGCAATCACGGTTTTAATTATAATTTGTCGATAAAAATTATTCACTTTGTCATAATTACTTCTCACTGTAAAACTCATCGAATCAATTGTTGGAAGAGCGAGTTTGAATTTATCATATTCAAATAAACCGTTTTTGGAATAAAAATCGAAAAGTCCGGCATGGATTTTTCCCGAAAATATAAAATCTCTGTTTTTCCGAAAAGTAATTTCTTGTTTTTCAGGATAAATGTAAACGTTTTGCGAGTCGCTGAGTTGAATTTCGGGAACTCCTTTCACAGTAAGATTATAATTGTCAACGTTTAATCCGGCATTACTTCCTGAGTTGATTATTGATTTAATTCTAATCACATCATAATCAATTTTTCCTTGGTATGCATTATAGTAATCAATAAGATTTTCTTTTATATATACTTTTTCGTCTTCCGAATCATAGACAATGAATCCTTTATTGGCAAGTTTAACAAGTATTGCCTTAATTTGATCGACAGGTTTATTTAAATAATTGGCAAAAAATGAAATATTAAACTCCTTTTCATCGACAGGTTCTATATATTTTGTGATTTCTTCAATTGGATTGTTTTCGTCAATTCCTTGAAGATTAATATATTCATTCTCGGAGTAAAAATTATTTGATTCAAAAAGTGCAACACTTTTTTTATTAATGCCTTTCATCATTTCGAAACTCATTATGCTGTCGTTTGTATTCCAGTTCAATGCCTCACAAAAAATATTTAGTTTATGATAAGAATCGAGGAAAGGGCTTTTTGAAAGGCCTTTTTTGTCTTTATGAAGATACAAAGATTTATCAGTGTCAGAATATTTTATTTTTAGCTCAGGATGAAAAATAGAATCGTTTTCGAGATAAAACGAAGCAGATGATTTAATTGAATTGATTGTATTATTATAAATTACAAAATTCATTGAGGTGAAAGCTGCAAAAATTTTATCGTCTTTTTTAAAAAATAATTTTGCTTTATCGTCTTTAATTCCCCATGCTATTAGTTTTGCTCCTCTCATGGAAAATCCACCTTCAAAATCAATACCATCAAATAAATTCTTAATATGATATTGATTTAAATAAGATGTGAAACGAGGATAAGAAGGTATGCCTGATAATCCTCCCGATGAAATTTTTTCGTTTATAGTTCCCAATAATGGCCTATCGAAAAAATACTTATTATGAAATTTAACCGAGTCAGCCGAAAAAACTGATGACTTACAATTAATTGAATATGTATTTAGCTCTGCATAAACGCTGTCAGTGTGAAAACTTGCTCTTTCCCAAAACACTTTTCCTCCTTCGCCCATCCATTTGTTTATGCTCGGAAGAAATGCCCCTTTTGTTTCAGAAATGAAAGAACTATCCTTTTTTGTAACACATTTAAGATTAATCTCAGGGAACACTATCATTGGAATTGTATCGAAATCAAAATAAAAATATTTGTTTGTAACTTTCCATTCAAGCGATTTTGATTTATATATTATTTGCTTGGAAAAAAGTATGTTGCAACCTTCAATATATGAAAGAAAATGTTTTTTGTTTTGTTTATCCAATAAACTTTCAAGGCTGAATTGCCACGCATTAATACTTTCCGGACTTTGATTTGAATTTGAAATATTTATCAAGGCAGTCAAATATTCATAAAAATATGGAAATGCTGACATTTTTCGCTTTAACATTCGGCTTGAAGTGTGGCAAACCGTGTCTTTGAAACTTTTTGTGAAGATAATAGAATTCCATGTTTTAGAGAATTTTTCAAGTAGTTCGTCTGCTTGTTTTTTTCGTGTTTTATTCGGAATGTTTCCAAACAGGGTCTCTAATTCAGCCAAATAAGTTTCTGAATCGTTTGAAAAACTCTTTAGGGATTGTGAATAAAGATTATCATTAATTATAAGAACAAAAAACATGAAAATAATTAAGATATTTCTTTTCATAAAATTGGTTCTTGGAAAGTTAATGATATTGGATAAATTTTGATGTTTGCAATTTTGTTATTTTTTTATCTTAGGTATTAAAAAAAGTAAAACATTTTCGATTCGAAATTAGTTACATTATTTTTCTTCTTTTTCCATAAAGGCTTGGAATTTGTGTTTCCTTAATTCGAAAACCTGTACCATGATTTCTAACTTTGTCATTTTCTTTCAAGTGCATTCTTACATCAATTGCAATAATTGAATTGGTAAATGCTTCTAAAAAATTATCGGGTGAAGGTTTTTCCAACAGATATGCCTGATTATAATGAAATTCTTCTTTATTAGTTAATTCGTTGATTCTTGTATCTGCAAAAACAATTATTAGTTTATCAAGTTTGCTAATGAATTTTCCAACAATAGTAAATATACTCCAAGTTGCTAGCCTAACACCTGTTTGATGTTTTAAATATACTTTATTATTTGATTTTTCAACTTCAATTTGCAAGTCTTGGGGATTATTTATACCATGAAAAATAGTAGAATAGAGAGATTTTCTTCCATTGTTATCAGTATAACCGTATTTTTCTATTATTTCTTTTTGGTCAATGTTCCAGACAGCACGGTTGAACGTGAATAATGTAACCATTGAATTTGAAGCTTTTCTGCTTGCTTTTAGTTCTATTCTGCCTCCAATATCAGGAATAGCAAGGTTTGTTTCCGTTAGATTTAATTCCTGTTCTAATGTATGACCAATTCCTGTTGGACCTTTTCGTTTTGTCGAAACAAATCCCTTAGCATTTAAAAATAATAATTTGCTTTGTATTTCTTTTATTGTCATTGACTTATATTTGTTTTTGACAAATCACAATATATTCATTTTTAATTGTTGAAGATTTCTTTCCAACTTGATTTGATGGCGAATTTTTTGAAGGCATTCGTTTGTTCGGGATATTTCTTATAATTGTTTTTTTATGTTTAAAGCCATTTGACTCAAAAAAATCTTTTGTGATTATGTCGGTAGGTATCTTGGTGTCTTTTACTGTTCTATTACCAACAACATAACAAATATATGCACCTTTTTTCGTTACGGATGAAACATTACTAATTGATTTATAATAATCTGCGAAAAAAGAAATTACATCCTTTGCCCTTTTATTATCTTTGTTTTGAATTTTACTTATGGTTTCAATTAAAATTTTACTGTCAAAATCATAATTATTTAACTTTTTACCTCCCATCAAATTGTTATCAATTTGTGATGCATCATCATAGTCTAACCATTGATTTGCAAGTCTTGAAAACTGGCCATAAGCAACTGTTGTTCTTGAGTCGCCATAAGGAGGTGATGTAATAACTAAATCGACTGATTTTTCGGGGATAATGCTTTGAGGAATTGAATATGTTGAATTAAAACTATAGATATTTGTATTTGCTCCATTATTTTTGGAATTCATAAATTCAATTAGTCCTTTTTTGTTACGAAGTAATTTGGAAATCATAATTCCAAAGACATCCGGTTTAAAACTTTGGAGTTTTTTTAGAGGAATACGAACAAGCTTAAATTCACCTTTTTTAGTAAAGGAACAGTCTCTAACAGTTTCACTAAAAGCAACTCTGAAGAAATCTTGTAAATTTATGTCTTCAATGTTATTAATATAGTCTTTGATGATTGCAAGATATTTTTGTGTGTTTTTTGCAAACCAAAAATCAATGTTTTTAAAATCAGGTAATTTAATTTCATCTTTTGTAGCAATACCAAACCTGATAGCAAAGGATTTGTCATTAAAATCCTTCAAATATAAATCGAGAGTTTGAATATTAATTGGAGTAGTTTTTACTTTTGCGATTAACCTGGCGAGAGGATTTAAATCTGTTCCTATTCCATCAATATTTTTAAGATTTGCCTCAACAAGGGATGTTCCGGTGCCGCAATATGGATCAAATAGTAATTTTACATTTTTGCTATAGCTTTTAATAAGTTTTCTGGCAATTTGAGGAATCATCATTGCAGGGTAAGAATGAAAGCAATGAGTAAATTCTTTTGTGTCAGCTTGCTTGAAATCCCATTTAGTATCCGAATATTTCATTTTGTAAAAATAGTGATTTTTGGTTCAAGAAAATACAACCGCCACCCAATTATTCTTTGAAATAAAATTGGAAAATTTAATATTTACCTTTTCAGCAGCTTTTTTAATTAATTCAAGGTCTTTTTCAAAGAATCCGCTCATCAATAAATATCCATTTTCTTTAAGGCAGGGAGCGTAGTTTTTGATATCAGCCAATAAAATATTTCGGTTAATGTTGGCGATAATCACATCAAATTTTTTGTCTTCAAGCAAGGCGGCATCACCCAACAAAACATCAATATTCGAAACATTATTTTTTTCAATATTTTCGATTGTATTATTAAAAGCCCACTCATCATTATCAATTGCCACTATATTTTTTGCTCCCATTTTTGAAGCAAGAATTGCTAAAACACCTGTTCCACAACCCATATCAAGAACGTCAAGGCCTTTAATATTCATTCCCAAAAGAAGTTCAATCATCAAAGAAGTAGTTTCGTGGTGAGCCGTCCCGAACGACATTTTTGGTTCAATAATAATATCGAATTCAATATTTTTTGGTTTTTTATGGAAAGGAGCCCTGACAGAACATTTTTCTTTGATTATTACTGCCTCAAAATTTTTTTCCCATTCGGCATTCCAATTTTGATCTTCAATAATATTCTTTACAGGTTCTGATTTAAAATTATCTGAAAACTCAACATTCAAGTCCTCGGTTTTATTTTCATCGTATTGTTTCTCCGAAACATAAGCCTGAAAACCGGTTTCAGTATCAACAAAACTATCGAAACCAATTTCAGCAAGTCTGGCTATGAGAATATCTTTTTCAAAGCTTTTAGGTGAAATATAATAAGTAAATTCTATGTAATTCATTATTTTGATTGATTATGTGTAAGGGTATAAAGGTATAAGGGTATAAAGGTATAGGGGTTTATAGTTCGTTTCCAATATTTCTCTTATTTCCTTTATACCCATATTCCCTCTATTTCCTTATACCTAAAACGAATAAATAATATCGACAAAATCATCCGCTTTCAATGAAGCACCACCAATGAGGCCACCATCAACATCGGGATTGGCGAAAAGTGTTGAAGCATTTTTTGCATTACAACTTCCGCCATAAAGTATTGTAGTTTGCTCGGCTATATCTTTATTGAAATTATTTTTAATTAATTCGCGAATAAAATTATGCATTTCCTGAGCTTGTTCGGGTGAGGCGGTAACACCTGTTCCTATTGCCCAAACAGGTTCATAAGCTAAAACAATTTTCTGAAAATCATTTTTATTGAATTTAAAAATTGTTTCTTCCAATTGTTTTTTAACAACTTCAAAATGCCGGCCCGATTTGCGTTCGGAAAGTATTTCACCACAGCAAAATATAGGGAAAAGATTGTTTTCTAAAACCAATTTCACTTTTTCGGATAATGTCTCATTGTTTTCGTGAAAATATTTTCTTCGCTCCGAATGCCCGATTATTACATAATTTGCTCCGGTTGATTTAATCATTGCGGCAGAAATTTCACCCGTGAAAGCTCCCTTTTCATGTTGTGAGCAATTTTGAGATCCTATTGAAATCATTTGATTATCAAAGCATAATTCTGAGGCTTTTTGCAATATAATAAAAGGAGGCGCCAAAATAACTCCTGTATCTTTCTTATCAACGAGTGAGGCTTTCATATTAATTTTTGAAATAATATTTTCAATCAATTTGATTCCTTCATCGAAATTCATATTCATTTTCCAATTTCCGGCTACGATTTTTTTTCTCATCATTATTTAGTATTTTAATTATTCTATTTTTCCCACTTGATTATTAATCATTTCATTAAAAGAAATTTTATAAAACAACATATTGCTGCTAATTTAAAATATTTTTAATAATTTTGGCTAAATATTCTATAATATTATAATTTTAAATATGGATATGTTATTTAGGGCTTTAGAACCATCGGATGTTGAACTTTTATATGATTGGGAAAATGACAAAAGTATTTGGAAATTAAGTAATACTATTGTTCCCTTTTCACGATTTTTACTTGAGCAATATGTTGTAAATTCGCATCAGGATATTTTTACGGCCAAACAATTGAGATTAATGATTGATGTTAGCGATAATGAAAATAATTATAAAACTATCGGTTGCATTGATTTGTTTGATTTCGATCCGATAAATATGCGGGCAGGAGTTGGGATTTTGATTGAAAAAAATAACAGGGGAAAAGGATTTGCTTCAAAAGCATTGAAAAATTTGATTGAATATGCTTTCGATGTTTTGAATCTTCACCAATTATATTGTAATATTACGGTTGAAAACATTAATAGCATTGAACTGTTTAAGAAATTTAATTTTGAAATTATAGGATTAAAAAAACAATGGAGAAAAACCAAAGATTTATGGATTGATGAATATATGTTGCAATTGATAGATGGATGAAACGTATGATTGGAGTTTGAAGATTGTGGTGTTGAGTTGAGGAATTTTGAGTTAGAAATTAGGAATTAGGAATTATTAAAATGGCATATTATTATTCAAAATATAGAAAAGATTCAAGCAAAAATAAATCGAAACTAAGAAGATATTTATTAATAATATTATTTTTAGTGATTATTGTAGCATGTGTGATAGGCTATCGTTTGTTTGTTACTATTTACAAATCAAATGTATGGATTCCCGAGCAAGAAACAACATTTGTTTACATACCCACAAATTCCAATTTTGAAGATGTAAAGAAAATTTTATATAGTAATGGAATAATAATTAACCGAGGAACTTTTGAATGGTTGGCTGAAAAGAAAAATTTACCGAATTCAATAAAACCGGGAAAATACCTTATTAGGAACGGAATGAGTAATGATGAATTAATTAATTTATTGCGTTCGGGAGTTCAGGAGCCGGTGCGATTGATTTTTAACAGCGAGAGAAATTTAAACAGGTTGGTTAGAACATTTTCCAAGCAAATTGAACCCGATTCATCTGATTTGATAAATCTCTTGAATGATTCCGTTTATGTTTCAAAATTTGGATTTACACCCGATAATGTTTCAATGCTTTTTATTCCGAATACCTACCATATTTTTTGGGATATTTCGGCAGAGCAATTTCTTGAGCGAATGAACAACGAATATAAAAGGTTTTGGAATGACAAAAGAAAAAGTCTTTGCGATAGCTTGAATATGACAATAGCTGAGGTTGTTACTCTTGCTTCTATTGTTGAAAAAGAAACAGCCAAAAATGACGAAAAACCAATAATTGCAGGTGTTTATATCAATCGCTTAAAAAAGAAATGGTATTTGCAAGCTGATCCGACACTTATATTTGCACATAATGATTATACTATTAAGAGGGTTTTGAATAAACATAAATCAATTGATTCGCCCTACAATACATACACAAATAAAGGTTTACCACCAGGCCCGATTTGCTTGCCTTCAATTTCGTCTATTGATGCCGTACTTAATTTCGATAAACACAATTATTTTTATTTCTGTGCAAAAGATGATCTTTCGGGTTATCATAGTTTTGCAAAGTCTAATGCTCAGCATAATCAAAATGCAAGAGAATATCGAAAGGCTTTGGATAATTTAAATATTAGGAAGTAATAAATTTGGTTTTAGAGGAAAAACTCAGAACATGATTGATGAAAAATTAAAGGAAATTCGAGATTTCTGTATTAAAAACTCAAAGCAATCCAACATTGATAAGTATTCCAGATACTTCAAAGATGGATTTGATGGATACGGTATTGATCAAAATGTATATGAAGCACAAAGGGATTTGTGGATTTCTGACTGGAAAAAGGAAATGACAATTGATAAGTACCTCGAATTAGGTGATAAATTAGTACAAATTGGGAAATACGAAGAAATTTCTTTTGCCATAAGTTTTTTAAAATCCAAGAGAGAAAATTATACTGAATCGACATTTGATAGAATTGCTAAATGGTTTGATATTGGAATATCTAACTGGGCCAACACTGATGTGCTTTGTATGTTAGTTCTTTCGAGTTTTTTAATTGATAAAATAATAGATTTTGATAAGCTTAAAGAGTGGACAACATCAAATTCGGAATGGAAAAGAAGGTCCGTACCGGTAACACTTGTCGAATTGATTAAGAGAGATTTGAAACCTGAAATTGCATTACCCTTGATTGAACCATTAATGTTGGATGATTCAAAGTATGTTCAAAAGGGAATTGGTACACTTTTGCGTGGATTGTGGAAAATCTATCCTGTCGAGATTGAAGAGTTCCTTTTAAAATGGAAGGATCAGTGTGGCCGATTAATTATTCAATATGCGTCTGAGAAAATGGATAAAGAATATCGAAAAAAATTTAGAAAGGCAAAATAAAATAAAAAATCAAAGCTAAAAAATAAGGATGAGTCCAGTATAAAAAGAGTTGAAAATTGTTCACGCAAAGCACACAGACGAATCGCAAAATACGCAAAGTGTTGATTATAAACATACTTTTTTTGCGGTCTCTGCCATAAAGCTTTTCGGTCATTGCGTGAAATGAGTTTTTAGACCGGACTCAAGGATAACAGGTACATTAAAATTTGCTAAATCAATTAAAATGAAATTTACAGAACTCAAACTTGGTGAGAAATTATTAGAAGCAATATCATACATGGGCTTTGAAAATGCCATGCCGATTCAGGAAAAAGTTATCCCCATTATTCTCGAAAATAAAGATCTAATTGCTTGTTCTCAAACTGGTAGTGGGAAAACCGCAGCATTTGTTTTGCCCATACTCAATAAACTAATCGGTAAAAAAGAAGTCAATGTAGATACTCTGGTAATTGTACCGACAAGAGAATTGGCTATGCAAATCGAACAAGAAATACAAGGGTTCTCTTATTTTGTTTCTGCCGGATCGATTGCAGTTTATGGAGGAGGTGATGGAGGTGATTGGGATTTACAAAAAGATGCCTTAAAAAATGGAACCGATATTATTATTGCAACTCCGGGCCGTTTGTTGTCTCATTTGAAATTGGGATATGTCAATTTTAAAAATATTAAGCATTTAATTTTAGATGAAGCTGACAGAATGTTAGATATGGGTTTTATTGATGATATAGATACAATCATTTCTTATCTGCCAAAGAAACATCAAACCTTAATGTTTAGTGCTACAATGCCAAAAAGTATTCGGCAATTGGCTCATAAAATCTTACACAATCCGGTTGAAATATCTTTAGCCATTTCAAAACCTGTCGAAAGTGTCGATCAAAAGGCATATTTAATATTTGAAGCACAGAAAGTGAATTTAATAAAACATCTATTAGCTGAGCGTAAAAATTATGATAGCATCATTATTTTTACTTCTACAAAAAAGAAGGTAAGTGATATTGTCGGTTCGCTTAACAAATATGGTTTTCCTTCACGGGGAATTTCTTCTAATCTGGATCAGGATAGCCGCGAAGAAGTTTTAATGGGATTTAGGTCTAAACGAATACGAATTTTAGTAGCTACAGATGTAATGAGTAGGGGCATAGATGTTAAAGAAATTAACATGGTGATTAATTATGATGTGCCTAACGATACCGAAGATTATGTTCACCGAATAGGAAGAACGGCGCGAGTTAATGCGAAAGGTGAAGCCATTACTCTGGTTACTCAAAAGGAGGTTCCCAAAATTAGAGAAATTGAACAATTGATAGAAGCCTCTATTCCAAAGCTTCAACCACCCGATGGCATAGGGCAGGTACCAAAATGGAAGGAAGGGGAACATAAACCAAAAAACAAAAGGAGATTTTATAAAACCAAAGGGAAATTTAAAAAGAAAAATAATAAATAGGCCTGCATGAAAACGGCTAAATAATATTTTGATGTGCTGGAGGAAATAATAATGATTACTTTTATTGCATCTTGTTTAAGTTTTATTTCTT
>JAEINX010000077.1 GCA_016342645.1 Bacteroidales bacterium
AAAAAATACATGAAAATCGAGGCTAAATAATATTTTGATATGGCTGAGGAAAAAATGCGATTACTTTATAGCATCTTCAATAAGTTTTTTTTTAATTAAACTCCGTTGGGGTTATTGCTATGTCTTTCACTTATTTATCCACAGGTTCAACCCGTGGAATAGCAAAGCTATTATTCCCCGGGTTAAACCTGAGGCTATTCACATTTAACCACTTCGTGGTTTTATAATTTGTAATGTATTACTCAATTCTAAAAGGTTTTTGCAATTAAATTAAATCATAATAAAATGAGAGCTATAAAAATAATTACTATATATTTGTAATAATTATTATTATAAATCAGATTAGAAATAAAATTATGAAAAAATTTAATCTATTGTTGATTTCATTTTTATTAATATCAACAATTAATCTAAAGGCTCAAGATACAACAGTAATTACCAGACACATTGATAAAGGTCTGATTGGTTTTGGATTAGGACTTGATTATGGTGGTATTGGAGCAAATTTTTTGTATTATGCAACCAGAAATATCGGAATATTTGGAGGTGTAGGATATAATTTTGATGCTGTGGGAGTTAATGCCGGAATTAAATTCAGACTAATAAAAAAGAAACCAACTTCAAATCTTGATCCTTATATTTTGGCAATGTATGGTTATAATGCTGCAATAATTGTAAAGAATTCTAATAGTCAAAATAAAACATTTTATGGCCCTACTATTGGAGTTGGCCTTGATTTTCGACCAAAACCATTAAGCATGGGTTATTTTTCAATTGCTTTGCTTATACCAATTAGAAAATCAGAAGCAGATGATTATATTTCTCGGCTTAAAAAATACAATCATGTAACTTTTACCAATCAATTATTACCAGTTGCATTTTCAATTGGATATAGATTTATTATTAATTATAGAGTTAAAAAATTATGATTATAAAAATATTAGACATTTTAAGAATACTTATAGTTTCTATTGCGTTCTATTTTGGTTATCAAATAGCTTATGCTGATGGATATAATCCCATCGCTCAGTTACACTTTATGATTCCGGTAATAATTGTTGCAATTGCAGGTATATCAGGCCTTGAAGGATTATTTCTTGCTAAAAAGTCGGCAGAAGCCAAGGGTTTTGAAGTTGGAAGCAATTATCAAAGACAATCAGCAATTGCATTGTTATCTTATGCGGCAGCAGCAATATTTGTTTACTTCATCAATTGGGGGATCATTGCAGAACTGACAATATTTTTTGCCTTCATTTTCTTTCTGTTTTTTTCCGGGCTTAATCATGGTATTGATGCCGTAAAAAGAAAAAACTACAAATGGCAGAATATAAACCGGCCCTTCATTACTTTAGTTCTGATTGCCGGAATGATATATCCAATTATTATGGCTTTAAAAAGCCTTTGATAAATAATTTCTTAATAAAAGTGCCAATATTACTTTCCTTGACTTCAAATATATTATAAATTTATTTGAAGTCAAGGAAATTTGAATATTAGAAGTTACATTGAGTCCCTCCGGTTTCATGAGGGGTATTAACGATAGCATAAAAATCTTCGTCACTTAAAAACTGGGGTGTATAGATTATACCGAGTCCTACCAATTTATTGTAAAATGACCTTAAATGATTACGTGAACCTTTTAAAAGGTTTCCATAAAGACATTGGATGTTTTCGTCTTCAGTTTGATCTAATAAATTTTGTATGTCAACCATATCAACTTCTTCAATTGTGGCACCAACTACCAGAGCATCCTCCACAGATGATTCTCCAGCTTCAATAAGTGTATTGTAAAGTTCCTGCAATTCCTGGTTTGAAAATACACCTGGTTCCGGTTGAGCAGGGTCTTCAACACCATAAAATGTTAGCAAATCAAGTACTCTGTCCATGTGGACTTGTTCGCTATTTGAAATATTATCAAATATTGTCGAATTCCAATTTATATAAAAATGATCATAAACATCCCTGGCAAGCTTTTCTTCTTCCCGCATAAATTTCAATCCTGCAATGTCGGAATTTTCTTTTGAATATGGTACAGAGGTAGGTTGAGAAGTAAAAGCCATATTTTCTAAGGACGTAGTAGGAATAAGGCCATCTTCGTTTTTGCTACAAGAGGTAAATACCATTAATGCTACTAAAACTGTTACTAAAATTAAGTTAAACTTTTTCATTTTTCATTATTTTTTAAATTTTATTTATTTATATATTTACATATGTATAATACAATATTTATGCCAAAATAGCACAAATTCTTTTAAAGTTTTATTAATTAATTCAAAACCCACTTAATTAGAAAAAAGTTTACTTGCAAGACAACTAATTCTATTCTTTTATTGTCGTATATTACAGAATTCTATTTATTATTAACAAAATAAAATTAAAATGAAAAAACAAAAACTTATTATTTTTTTAATGCTTATGTTTTTTGGTAGCCATGCTTTTTCGCAAACTATCACAAAAACCGTTAGATTTGAAATGCCAGAAATCGTTGTTCTTGATGATGGATATTCGAGCATACTTTACGATGATTCCAAAAACTTTAGTGATGAAGGTAGTCCTAATGTTCCACATTTCAGCCTTAGTACTTTGTTGCCCCAAGGATGCGAAATCGCTAATGTGAAAATTGTATCTCAATCTTTTTACATGGGCCTTGATGGAATTTCTATTCAACCTGCTGCTCGTCAATTTCCTTTATCGGTGATGCCAGACGAAGATGATTATAAGGTTATTCCAAATAATGCAATTTATTCTTCAAATCAACCTTTTCCGGCAAATACAATAGAAAATATCTCTACTCATTTTCTTGCCGGACATCCGATAGGATCATTCTCAATTTGCCCGATTAGCTTTATTCCTGTTGAACAACATGTCGATTTTTTAAAAGAAATTGTACTGGAAATTACATTGAATTCGACTTCTCAAGCAATTGACGCACAGAAATTCTTAAGAAATTCAAAAATTATCGAAAATCGTATAAAAAACATTGTTGATAATCCCGAAAAACTTTCCGATTATTCTTATGATGGAGCGAAAGATGATGACGAAATGGATTTGTTGGTGATTACACAAAATAGTTTTGTTGCTTCGTTTGAACCATATCTTGAATTTAAAGAATCAACAGGTTTTGTTTGTGGAATAAAAACTGTTGAAGAAATTTACTCGGAATACAGCGGTCAGGACAACCAGGAAAAAATTAGAAATTGTATAATTGATTATTATGAAAATTATGGAATCAGTTTCGTAATTCTTGGTGGAGACGGAGATGGCGGTGGCACAGGCCAGGAAATTATACCTCACAGAGGTTTTTGGGATAACGCCTATGGAGAAAACGAATATGATATTCCTGCTGATATTTATTATTCCAACCTTGATGGGAACTGGAATACCGATGGTGATAATAAATGGGGTGAACCTAATGAAGCTGATTTATATGCGGAGCTTAGTATTGGAAGGGTTTGTGCCGACAATACCTCAAAAGTTCAAAATCATGTTAACAAACTTCAACTATATCAAAATGCTCCCGTAGTTGATGATATTGAAAAAGCATTATTTCTTGGTGAATTATTATGGAACGACCCGACATGGGGTGGTGATTATAAGGACGAAGTTGCTGATGGCAGTTCAAATCATGGTTATACAACCGTGGGATTATCAGATAATATCACCTGTACAAGATTGTATGAAAGAGATATGAGTTGGAGCAAACAGGATATTTTCAATCATGCAAGCAACATAGGTGTGAATCTGCGTAATCATCTCGGCCATTCAAACGTTGATTATAATATGTTAATGTATAACTCTGATTTGACTACTTCAAACTTTCAAAACGATGGAATTACACGTGGTTTTATGGTAGGTTATTCGCAGGGTTGCTACAACGGTGCTTTTGATAATCGTGGAACTTATGGCTACGAAGGTGATTGTTTCTCTGAAAAGATTACAACATTAGCAACAGCCGATGTTGCCACAATCGGGAATTCAAGATACGGTTGGGGCCAACATTCAAGTACAGATGGAGCCTCTCAATATTTCGACCGTCAATTCTATGATGCAATTTTTGGTGAAAATATTACAGAAATTGGAACAGCAAATGCCGATTCTAAAGAGGATAATGTTCCTTTTATCAACGGTGATGCTATCAGATGGTGCTTTTATGAATTGAATTTATTTGGTGATCCGTCAATGGATATCTGGACAGCAGTACCCACCGACTTTGCTGCACAATATCCTGCAAGTATTCCTATCGGATCGAGCCAGCTTGCTGTTCAAACCTATGTTCCTTTTGCGAGAGTTGCTCTTGTTCAGGAGAATGTTTTAATTGGCCGTGCAGTTGCCAATGAAACCGGAGAAGCTATTGTAAACATGTTTACTCCGCTTGTCAACCCTCTTCCAATTTCTATCTCTATAATTGGACATAATAAAAACAGACATCAGGATAATATCGTTGTTGTTTCCGATGAACCTTATGTAATTTTTGATTCAAAAGTAATTAATGACAATGCAGGTAACGCAAACGGATTGCTCGATTACGGTGAAGATGTTTTCTTATCTGTTGGATTAAAAAATGTTGGAAATCAACCCACAACCGGAGTCGAAGCTACAATTTCAACCGATAATCCTTATATAACATTTACTGATAATACTGAATCTTATGGAGATTTTGAACCCGAGGAAGTAATTTTTATTAATGATGCTTTTGCATTTACAGTATCATCTAATGTTCCTGATGGTGAAAATATTGCTTTTACATTAACAGCCGAAAACGGTGATGTAGCATGGGAAAGTTATTTTTCTATTGTTGCTCATGCGCCGGTTTTAAATATAGTTGAATTTGAAATTCTCGGAAACGGAGGAATCGATCCAGGTGAAACCACTGATGTGTCAATCATTGTAAAAAATTCAGGTTCATGCGAAGCTGCCGAAACTTTTGTTGATCTTACATCAATGAGCCCTTATATTAGCATTAATTCAGATATTCAATCACTTGGAACAATTAGCCCCGACGGATCAAGTGATGCAATTTTTAGCATAACAGCCTCATCAGGTACTCCTATCGGACAAGTTGCTGACTTAATATTTGATATTACTGCAGCAAATGATTATAATGTTGAGGAAACTAAGTATATAACTATTGGAATTATTTTCGAAGATTTTGAAACGGGTGATTTTACCTCTTTCGATTGGACTTTCTCGGGAAGTGCCAACTGGCAAGTTGTTAATACAAATGTTTATGAAGGAAATTATTGTGCAAAATCAGGTAGTATCGGTAATAATTCGGAATCTGTTCTTTCGCTTGAATTAGAAGTTCTTTCAACCGGTGAGATCAGTTTCTTTAAAAAAGTTTCTTGCGAAAACGATCCTAACGGAACAGGATACGATTATCTTGCTTTCTACATTGATAATAGTGAACAAGGAAGATGGGATGGTGAAGTTAGTTGGAGTGAAGAAATTTACACCGTAAGTGCAGGTACTCATACTTTCAAATGGACTTATCACAAAGACGGTTATGTTACAGGCGGATCGGATTGTGTGTGGATCGACTATATTATCCTCCCTCCTATTCAACCTGATGAAGTTACACAAACTATTCCTTTAAACACAGGTTATCAGTTTGTTTCTTCAAGAATTGATGTTGAGAATCCTGATATGCAAATCGTCCTTAATGGTATTTTAAACGAGAATTTGGATTATGTTAGAAACTCAAATGGTTCTGTATTTAGAAAAATCGGGCCAAATTGGGTTAACGGAATCGGTGATTGGATAGAAACAGAGGGTTATTTAATTAAAATGTTCGGCGCCGAAACTTTAGCTTTAACCGGTGATATAGTTGATCCTTTAAGTCCAATCAATTTAACCATGGGTTATCAATTTGTAAGCTTTCTACCTGAAGTAAGTATTGATGCAATAGTTGCGTTTGAAGTAATTTTGACAGACGATCTTGATTACATCAGAAACTCAAACGGTGAAATGCTTAGGAAAATTGGCCCTAATTGGGTTAACGGACTCGGTGATGCAAGTCCCGGCGAAGGCTATCTTATCAAAATGTATGGCAATGATGTATTGGTTTATAATATTCCTACAGAAATTACTAAAAGTGAAACTTTAGATAAGGTTATGGATCATTATGTTTTTGAAGGTGGTAATGCAGCAGATCCTGTTTATTCATTTTATGTAAACGGATTAAATATCGGTGACGAAGTTGCAGTCTATGACGGAAACAAAATGGTTGGTGCAAGTGTTATTATATCAGAAAATGTTCTTGAAAATTCTATTCCGGTATTTTCTACTTTGAATGATGGAAAAGGATACGAATCAAGAAATCCGATTTCTCTTAAAGTTTGGGATGCTGAAAAACAAATAGAAGTTCCAATAACTTATACTTTCGATAATGAATATGTAAATTCTTATACAAAAACCACTTTCCCGTCAAATGATGGAGAATTCAGTGTAATTAACGTAATAAAAGGAAGTTTTGCAAAAATGGAAAACCCAGCTCTTGAAGTTGAAATTTATCCAAATCCTGCTTCCGATTTATTGAATATTGTTTCTAATAATAATATAAAACATATTAAAATATTGAACTTCATCGGTCAAACAATGTTTGATAGTGAAATAAATAAAACTAATACTGTAATAAATACTTCAACCTATCAATCCGGTGTTTATTTCATCAGGATTGAGACTGATAAAGGTATGAAAACTGAAAAACTTACTGTAAAATAGTTTATTAATTAACTATAAAAGCTGCCTTCATTTTGGAGGCAGCTTTTTTTTTCATTATTGATACTGTAATACTGCCAGTTTAAAAGAGCTTTAAAGCATCATAGCTAATTTATTTTGAAAATTCTGTTCTCAAAATCAGAATTTATGCTTTGCTGTGAATAAATATTTTGCAATGTAAAAGTTCAGGCCTTATCCTTAGTTTCATTCTTAATCAAAATACCATCAATAATTCTATCTTTTTCAAAATGAGTTAAATCATTTCGGTTTTCAATGCAATTAATAATTTTCTTCTTAAACTTCCAACAGGTCATTTGCCTAATATTTAACACTCTTGAAATCTCATAAGTTGAAATATCGGGTTTATTGCAAACCAAATACGCTATCTCAAAAGCCTCGTGGATAGGAATTTTGCATTGATGAAAAATCGTATGAGAACTTGCCGATTCTTCATGTTTACATTTTGTACATCGTCTTGAATAAGGAGCTTTCCCTTTACAAAAATTCGTATGACCGCATTTTCGGCAAACAAAGCCATCTTTCCATTTTTGCTCTGATAAAAGCTCAAGGCATTTTTCATTGACCGAAAAACGCTTATTAAATTCTTCTTGGCTTATATTTTTAAAAAATGATTCAATCATCTGAACTCAATATTTTGTTCGTAAGTCACAGTGTGAATAACTTATAAACTGTAAGTTATAAACATTATATTTCACTGTTAAAAACAATTCACACCGTGGCTTATATTTATATTCCCATTTCTCCATATTTTTTCATGCCAACTTGTCAGTGGCACAATTATTGCAAAGATAAAAAAAATAGTGATAGTAATGCGATTTAGAAATAAAAAATTATATCTTTGCAAAAAATTAATAATTAAAATAAAATAAAACAAAATGAAAAAGATTGGAATATTTAGCTTTATATTAATAGCCACAATTTTAATTGGTTGCGGAAATTCAAGTGAGACAAAAGCACAAACAACCGAAGGAAATTCAAAAAAAGAGGTAGTTGTTGAAAAGCAAGATTCTTCGAAACCTGAAAAACTTACTAGAGAAACCTTCTTGAAAAAAGTCATGGATTATGAAAAAAATCCAACCGAGTGGGTATTTGAAGGCGATCTGCCGTGTGTTATTGATTTTTACGCTGATTGGTGCAAACCTTGTAAAATGGTAGCACCTATTATGGATGAACTTGCAAAAAAATATGAAGGCAAAATTAACATTTACAAAGTAGATACACAGAATGAAAAGGAGCTTGCACAAGCTTTTATGATAAGAAGTATTCCGGCAGTTTTGTTTTGCCCAAAAGAAGGAAAACCTATGATGCAAACCGGTGCATTATCGAAAGAAACTTATATAAAAATAATAGAAGATAATCTTCTTAAATCACAAGAAAAATAAATTAAAACAAATAATAATAATTAAAATGGAACACTTAACAAAGCAAACTTTTCAAGAAAAAGTTTTTAACTACGAATTAAATAAAGAATGGAAATTTGAAGGCAAATTACCCTGTTTAATAGATTTTTACGCAGATTGGTGCGCACCATGTAAAATGGTTGCTCCCGTACTTGAGGAACTTGCGAAAGAATATGACGGTAAAATCAATATTTATAAAGTAAATACTGAAGAGCAAGGAGAATTATCACAAGCATTTGGAATCCAAAGCATACCTTCAATATTGTTTTGCCCTGCCGAGGGTCAGCCTCAAATGGCAGCAGGAGCATTACCAAAAGAATCATTTAAAAAAGCTATCGATGATATTCTTTTAGGAAAAAATTAATATATTTTATTTTACATATAAAAAAAGTGTTACACCAAAAGTGTAGCACTTTTTTTTATAAAATTTGCATAAATTTGTAAAAAAAATGTGATGGAATCTATCCTATTACCTCTTATTCTTTCAACTTCCTACCTCCCTCCTATCGAATACTTTACATCAATTATAAATTCAAAGGAAGTAGTAATTGAGCAAAAGGAATCCTATAAAAAACAAACTTTTCGTAATCGTTGTGAAATCTATAGCTCAAACGGAAAACTTAGTTTAAGCATCCCAATAATAAAAATTAACGGACATAACACCAAAACCAAAGATATTAAAATTTCATTTATAGAAAACTGGCAAAAAAATCATTGGCGTGCAATAGAATCAGCCTATAATTCATCGCCATTTTTTTTGTATTACAAAGATGATTTTAAAAAATTTTTCACCGAAAAGCATGAAAAGCTAATTGTTTTTAATTCCAAATTATTAATGCTTTTATTCGAAATACTTGGAATTAATTATAAAGTTAAATTTACAAATGAATTTTTAAAATACTATGGTGATGATTTTATTGATAAACGCAACTTGATTTCTCCAAAAAATAATATTAACAATCCCCAAAAATTCACTTCCTACTCACAGGTTTTTGATATTAAATTTGGGTTTATTTCAAACCTTAGTATAATAGATTTGATTTTTAACGAAGGCCCAAACGCTATTGAGTATTTAAAAAGCCAAAAAAATAATGAATTATTGAATAAAGTTTAAGTTTAAAGCTGATAGACGAAACTATTCAGGATACTCAATTCTTACGTGATAAATATTAAGAAGCATTTTCTTAAATATTTTTTTAATTTTTTCAATTTCTTTCATTGTGATATCTGAATTGGCAAATTGCCCATCGTATAATTGTGCGTCAATAATTTTATCAACCAAGCTATTAATTTTTTCTTCATCATGGGTTTTTAGGCTTCTCGAAGCTGCTTCAACCGAATCAGCCATCATTAAAACCGAAGTTTCTTTTGAAAACGGAATGGGGCCGTGATAAGTAAAAATACTTTCATCAATAATTTCTCCTTCAATTGTATTATTTTTTTCCAGTGCATAAAAATATTGTGCTTTACGAGTTCCGTGATGAGTTCGGATAAAATCAATTATTTGCTCAGGCAATTTATTCTTTTTTGCCTTCTCAATTCCTTTAATAACGTGTCCTATAATTATTCTTGCACTTTCTTCATTAGTAAGTTCGTCGTGGGGGTTTATTCCGGTAGTCTGATTTTCTACAAAATACAAAGGATTATCCATCTTACCAATATCATGGTATAATGCTCCGGTTCTAACCAAAAGATTATTTCCTCCGATTTCGTAAATTGCTTCTTCAGCTAAATTTGAGACTTGTAATGAATGCTGAAAAGTTCCCGGAGCTTTCATCGATAATTCTCTCAAAAGTTTAGTGTTGGTATTTGATAATTCCATTAAAGTTACATCTGTAATTAATCCGAAAACCTTTTCAAAAATAAAAATCATCGGATAAGAAAATAATGACAATAAGGCACTTCCTGCAAATAATGCAAAATACATTAACTTTATTTCTGCAAGACTTCCCTCCTGAATTAGAGAAATACCAATGTAAATTAATATATAAGTAACAAAAATAGAAAGTGAAGTAAGAAAAAATTGCGAACGCCGCTGAAGATCAACAATACTAAAAATAGTCACAACACCAGCAATGAGTTGCAAATAAACAAATTCAAAACTATTTGGAACTAAAAAACCAATAAGAATTATTGTAATTATATGCACAAATAGGGCTATACGAGTGTCAAAAAACGCCCGCAAAATTATAGGGATAATACAAATCGGTACAACATACAAATAATCAATTTGGTATTTAACAACAAGACTTGTAATAAAAACCATTAAAATTATTTGAATTAAAACAAGAAGAATTTTTCGATTTTCATTGAAAACATCTCTGATAAAAAATAGTAAGAAGGCAAATAAAACAAATACAATTATTGTTATTAAAATTATTTGGCCGGCAATTATTGCATAGTATGTTGTTGATGAACCCAATTGAGATTCATACATTATTTTCAAGGATTCAAGAACATGATATTTTTCAGGTGTGATAAGCTCGCCTTTGGAAATTATTCGCTCACCCTTTTGTATCATCCCATGAGCTAATGAAATATTATTCAAACTATTAGCAATTTCACTTTCAGTGATTACATCATTAAAAACAACATTTTGTTTCAGTGAATTTTCTAATACCGAAAGCAATAGATTATTGTCAAATCTTTGTGTCAGGTTAAGACTTGTATTAATAAAATTATAAGCAGTTTGTATGGTAAAAAGCTTACTTAGTTCATTTTCATTAGCATGTTGATCTCTAATTACTATTATTCTAAAATCATCGGGTTTATTTTCAATATCGGAAGTCAATTCAATGATTCCCACATTCATCACCGAATCAAAAATTGACAAGCATAATTGTTCGCTTTGCTCCTTCATGTATTGAAAATCGGGAGAATCTGTATATTTGTCGCTCCATTTTTTATTGAAATCAACTATCAGTTCCTGTCTTTTTTGGGTTGAAATATTATTATCAAAGTCAAAATAAAATTTAATTTTATCACGAATTGCTTTACGCTCTATTTCAAGCTTTTCGGTTGATTTCAAAATTGCAAAATCAAAAGGTGCAATTAAAACCTCATGCATCCAGGGCTTTCCCTTTTGAAACTCATATTTAAATTTCCCTTCTTTCGGAAAAATCATCACAAGTAAAACTATCATTGCCACAAATAGAAAGCCTTTATAAATGTCTGTGTAGTGATTTCTTAAAAATGAAAAGAATTTATTCATTGACTTAAAAATTATTTTACGAAATTAGAAATATTTTTAATATTCACGAAAATAACTAAAAACAGCTAATCCTTTCAATCATATCAATCCTCTCAAAATATAAACAGATAAAAAATCTTTTAGCCCGATAATGAATTTCTTTTTTTTAATTTAAAGAACTCTGGTTTGTAAGCTTTTATTAATTTTGCCAATAATGATGAAATATAATTTTCAAATTATGGAATTCGGAATTTGCAAACTAAGTGTTATCCCCTTAAGATCAAACCCATCTGATAAATCGGAAATGATCAATCAGCTTTTGTTTGGCGATTTATTAATTGTACAGGAAAATTTAAAAAATTGGGTAAAAGTAAGATCGGTTTACGATAATTACGAAGGATGGATTGACTTAAAACAATTTAGCAGCATCGCTGAAAACGAATTTAAACGATTAAATTCCTTAAGACAAAATACAACACTTGAGTTTGTGCACTTGCTTGTTAATAAAAAAAATAATTCTTTGATTCCAATAGTTTTCGGAAGTAGCTTGCCTGGATTAGAAAATGAAGAATTCGCTTTAAACGATGAATTTTTTGCTTATGATGGAGATATATTTTCAAACAATCAAACAATAACAAATTTGCAATTAATTGAAAGTGCAAGCGTGCTTATCAACGCTCCATATTTATGGGGTGGCAGAACTCCTTTTGGGATTGATTGTTCGGGATTTACACAAATAGTTTTTAAAACATGCGGAATAAAATTATTAAGAGATGCTGCACAACAAGCTACTCAAGGCGAATTGGTAAATTTTTTGTCTGAAGCCAAGGCAGGTGATTTGGTTTTCTTTGATGATGATGAAGAAAATATTATTCATGTAGGCATACTCTTTTCCGAAAATAAAATAATTCATTCTTCAGGAAAAGTTCGTATCGACAATATCGACCACAATGGGATTTATAACACCAAACTTGAAAAGTACACTCATAAGTTACGGCTTATTAAGAAAATTATTTAAGGGGAAAAAGGAATAAAGGTATATGGGAAATAAGGTACAAAGTTCTCCATATTTCCCCTATTTCCTTTATTTCCCCTATTTCCACTTTGATCAGGAACAAGTTTTTAAGCGTCAAAAATTACAAAACTTATAGATTCAAATAAAATCTTCTGATTTATTTTTTTATATGAATTTTAATTTTTTACATTTGCCGCGAAATTGTAATAATTTCTTCGGGGCAGGGTAAGCTGCTATTAAGATTAAGTTCTGAAAGTAGTAATTCCCGACCGGCGGTAAAAGTCCGCGACTCCCAATAATGTGATTGGGATTGATACGGTGAAATTCCGGAACCGACAGTTAAAGTCTGGATGAGAGAAGAAATTTATTATCACTATTTATCGGCGAAGGCCATAGATTTTGAAGATATTTTCAAAATGGTTTTTGCTAAAAACAAATAGAAATATTTGTTTCGGAATTTATAAATTGTTGATAATTAGTTTAACTGCCCTGATGATTTTGTTAGGGTATTTTTTTTATTAATCTAATTATTATCAATTTATGAAAAATGTATTTTTATCGGCCCTGATAGTTTTCTTATCAATTGGCTTAGAAGCACAAAACATTGTAAACGGAACGATTATTAATTCCAAAACTGGTGAGAACCTGCAAAATGTTTCCATAAAACTTGTAAAAACAAAGTCAGGAACATTAAGTAATGAAAACGGAGAATTTTCTCTTTCGGTTCCTCAAGGAAAAAACTCATTAACAATCAGTAGTATTGGGTTTGAATCAAAGATTATTGATTTCAAGATTAAACAATACGAAACCATTGAATTGGGTAGAATATTCCTTAATCCGGTTTCAATTGAATTAGAAGAAATAAGCATAATTTCTTCACTTGCCGAAGAACGGAAAACACCGGTCGCCGTAACAAGTATTCAATCAAAAGAAATTGAAAATGAGTTGGGCGACCGTCCTTTCCCTGAAATTATGAATCAATCGCCGGGAGTTTATGCAACTCGAACCGGAGGCGGAAGTGGCGATGCCAGAATTTCAATCAGGGGTTTCAAGCAAGAAAATATTGCTATGCTTTTGAACGGGTTACCAATCAATAGCGTTGAAAATGGTTTAGTTTATTGGAATAATTGGATAGGTTTGACCGATGCAACGCGCCAAATTCAGGTGCAACGTGGGCTTGGAGCTTCAAACATTGCTCTTAATTCAATTGGAGGAACAATAAATATTATCACGAAACCGTCTGAAAATAAAAAGGGTGGTTCAATAAGATATTTATTCACTGATTACGGAAATTCAAAAATCAACCTAAGCCTTTCGAGTGGAAAATTAAAAAATGATTTTGCAGTAACTTTCTTGGGTTCTCACACTAAAGGCCCGGGATATGTTGATGCTACTTATGTTGAAAGTTATGCCTATTTTTTGACCATAAGCAAAGGTTTTGGTAAAAATCATCGCTTGATTTTTACAGCTTTAGGTAATCCCGAAAAACATGGGCAAAGGAATTTTAAACTTTCTAAAAACGAAATTGATGAATACGGTGATAAATTTAATAAAGATTGGGGAAGCTACAATGGTAAAACAAACAATGCCTCCGAAAATTTTTATTATAAACCAAACTTTGCATTAAATCATTATTGGAATATTTCAGAAAAATCATTTCTTGCAACTTCCGCATATCTGTCGTTTGGTGAGGGAGGCGGAAAGTGGACAGAATCCTTCAATAATGCACCTGCAATTTTTTCTTATCGCAATCCAAGCAATCAAATTGACTGGAATAGAATTTATAATAATAATGCAAACAATACAGAAATTTATACTCTCGCTGATGGAACCGATACAAGCGGGTATTCATTAAATGTACAAACAAATTTTTTGGCAAGCCATGTGTGGACAGGCCTTTTGTCGAAATGGGAGTATAAAGCAAACGAAAACATTAAAATTATTAGTGGAATTCACGGAAGGTATTTTAAATCGAAACTAAGAGAAAAAATACGCGACCTGCTTGGCGGAAAATTCTTTATCGAGGACTATGCTTGGGCTGTTGATGGTGTTGCAGGCCGAAATCAGATAAAAAAAACAGGCGATATTATTAAAATAAACAATGGTGCTATCATAAATTTTGGGAGTGCATTTTCGCAAATTGAATATTCAAATGGAAATGTTTCGGCATTTTTAGCGGGAACAATATCAAATAATTGGTATCAAAGGTTTGATAAATATAATTACATAAAAAATACCAAAAGCAAAACTATTTCAAAAGCCGGTGCAGATATTAAATTAGGCCTCAATTATAACTTAAATGAAAAAAATAATGTTTATTTCAATTCGGGATATTTTTCGAAAGCTCCTTATTTTAAGTTTGTTTTCGGAAACTACACAAATGATCCATCAAAAGATATAAATAATGAAAAGCTGATGGCTTTTGAGTTAGGCTATAATTATATCGCAAATAATACTAAAATAAAATTAAACACTTATTATACATATTTGAAGGATGTTGCTTTTTTGTCGAACGAATATATTCAACTTGAAAACAATCAACAAACACGTGCGATGGTTACTGGTTTGAATGCACTACATAAAGGTATTGAATTGGAAATTAGCAGTAAAATTAATTATTCACTTGAGGCTGGAGCAGTAATTTCGTTTGGAGACTGGAAATGGAAAAACAATGTCATTGCCCATCTCTATAATAACGATAATGTTATTGTTGATACGGTAAAGGTTTATGCAGACGGATTATTTGTAGGTGATTCGCCTCAAACCCAAATTGGTTTATTTACAAAATATAATTTTTCTGAGAATCTATTCATTAAGGCAGATTGGGTATATTACGATAGATTATATGCTGATTTTAATCCGGCCACAAGAAATGTAGAAAACAATAATACTCAATCTTATAAAATCCCCTCATATTCATTGCTTAACATTTATCTTAATCATTCATTTTCGATTTTAAATACTAAAGCAAATGCAAACATAAGTTGCTTCAATTTATTCAATAATGTGCATATCATTCGTGGAGAAGATGGTGCAAAGCATAATCTTGAAGATTTTCGGGGGTTTTGGTCTTTCGGAAGAACTTTTAACTTTTCGTTAAGCATTTTCTTTTAAAGATTCTATAAATATTGACTACTATTACATTTTGTAGATCAAATAAATATATGACCTATTGATTAGAATATCAATAATATATTTGTAGTGATGGAGTCAGGGAATAATGAGTTTATAAAAAAAAGATAATGCTTATTATTCCCTTAAATTCTCCCTTAATTTCGACATAAAATAGTTAACATAGCTTGACGAATGCTTTCCATGTCGTTCAATAATATTGTCATTTGCAATTTTAAATGTTGTACGCTGGCCGGCAATATTTGAAAAATAAATATCATATTCATGCGATTGTTCATCTATCATGATTATTTTGACAAGATTTTCATTTATTTGTTTTGCTGCTAAATTAGAAAAACAAACAGGGCAGTAAAATTCAACTTTTTCACCTTCAATAAACTTTAAACTCGGGTGACTAATGTAAGTATAATTACCCAGTTCTGGGTTTAATAGAATTAAACCTTGTCTTTTTCCTTTTTCGGATTTTACCGTAAAAATAATGTTGTTCCAAACACGTAAATAGGATCGGCAATGTGGGCAGAGATAATGAATTTTCATAGGTTCAGTTTTCATGGCAGTTATTTTTAAATAAAAATGAATAAATATACACAATTTTTACCAAAAAATCAAGTACCTCAAAAAAAGCTGTAATCAATCAGTTTGTTTATCAATTTCTACTTCCTCTATTTCCCTTTTTCCCTCTAATTTTCAACAATATTTGTGCATCAAACTTTCTTTAGCTTCCATTTTCCTTTTTTGAAAATTATCAATGCCAATAATGTGAATAAAGATTCCGATAAAATTATAGAATAAAATACACCGTCTTCTTTCATTCCAAAACTTATAGCCAGAAAATATGCAAGAGGTATTTCAATCAACCAAAAACAAAAAAGATTAATAATTGTTGGTGTGAATGTGTCGCCGGCTCCATTAAATGAATGTACTATTACCATTCCAAGGCCATAAAAAACAAATCCATAACTAACAATTCGCAAACAACTTGCACCGCTTTCAATTACTTTTTGATTATCAATAAATAATCTTATAAACATTTCAGGATAAACAATAAAAATTATACTAATCAAGCCTAATAATATCATATTGATCTTACCGGTTGCCCATACCGATTTTTCGGCACGCCTTGGTTCATTTGCTCCGAGGTTTTGGCCCACAAGCGTAGCCGAAGCATTACTTATCCCGACTGATGGTAGCAGAGCGAATACAATTACTCTTATTCCAATAGTATATCCTGCAATCACTTCACTCCCAAATACTGAAATTATTCTAACAAGAAAAATCCAACTTGATGTTGCTATTAAGATTTGAAACATACCTCCTAATGACAATTTCAAAAGCTTTAAAAGTACTGTAAAGTCAACAATCAAACTACTTATAGTAAGAGTTATCCGGTGTTTTCCATTGAAAAGAAGATAAAATTGGTATATAACTGCCAGGCCACGACCGATTGTGGTGGCTATAGCTGCTCCTACAATACCAAGTTCAGGAAATGGTCCCAATCCGAAAATTAAGCACGGATCGAGAATAATATTCAAAATATTTGCAAACCATAACACTCGCATCGAAATTGCTGCATCTCCTGAGCTTCTGAAAACTGCATTGATGATAAATAATAGCATAATTACTAAGTTTCCACCGAGCATTATGGAAGTATAGCCGGAATATGATGCGACTAATTCTTCTGATGCTCCCATTAAAAGCAACATCTCAGAGGAATAAATGATTCCCGGAATTGCAATAATCAACGAAATTGCAAATCCGCTTATTATTGCCTGGAAAGCCGCTATGGAAGCAGCTTTATGGTTTTTTTCGCCAATACGCCTGGCAACTATTGCAGTTGTGGCTGTGCTCAACCCTATTGCAATAGAATAAACTATAGTGATAAAAGACTCTGTAATTCCTACAGTTGCTACAGCATCGGCTCCCAATTTTGAAACGAAAAATATATCGACTATTGCAAAAATCGATTCCATTAACATTTCAAGAACCATAGGAATTGAAAGTAAAAATATTGCCCGCCTTAAACTTCCACTTGTTAAATCCTGATGAGTACCCGAAATAGCCTCAATAACATTTTTAAATAACTTTTTTATATTCTTTTGATAATTTGATTTCAATTTTAAATTTTGATTACTCATGTTTGTTTTCGTTTTATGTAATTTTTTAAGAATTTAATTTGATAAAATGATTTTTGACTTACTGTATTAATCAAAAATACCTGAGTAATTGTTGTTTGAAAATTTTTTGTTGTGTTCATAATTTTTTCTCCTAAGTTTAAAAATGTTAATAAAATGATTTTCGGGAATGCCGAATAAACATTGACAATGAAAATTCCGGAAACAGGGAAGGTATTTCCCTTGAGGAATTTTAATTAGCGAATCGTAAAGACAATAGTTTTCATCGGACTTTTTATAAAATTTCAATGCAAATATATAAAAGTTTTATTCAGAAACTAAAATTTATTTTTTATTGATGAAATAGGTTTTGGATGCTGGATACAAGATGCTGGATGCTGGATGCCGGATACTAGATATTGGAGGCTGGAAACTGGAGACTGAGGGCTGAAGGCTGAATATTGGCGATTGGATACCGAGAAATTGATATAATCAATATATTGGCTGTTTAGTAATAATCGGTCATTGTTTAACAATCATCATTCATTGTTGAAATATCATCGGTGGTTGTTAATATATCATCAGTGCTTGTTATTGTATCTTCGGTACTTATTAATGTATCTTTGTTGCTTGTTGAAGTAACAAAATTTGAGAATAATCCTTATAATTTTCAAAAAAATGTTTAAATAGACATACAATAAATAACAACTTTGAAGGAATTTTGTTGAAATTTGCAGGAATTTCTATCAAATTTTATAATAAATGTTTCAAGCATAAAGAAATTTTTATTAATGTTGATAAATTTCGTATCTTCTTTCAAAGAAAATGTATCATCGTTGCTTGTCGATTGTAATATTTATTTTCTTCGAGCTCCTTAGAGGTAAAATATTAACCACAAAGGCACTCAAAGGATTATTTGATTCTAAAGCATTCACAAGCTCATCTTTACAAACTCAATTTTCTGCTTTTTTAACATTTTGTCTAAATGCACTTTTGCTTCATACATTATTGTTCCTCCTCTAAAAGATTTTGCCTGCATTAGTCTTCTATACGATACGGTTTCTGCATTTGAGAATAATTTATCAACAATAGTAGAAATAAGTACTACAAGCTTTTCTTTGCCCTTAATGGCGAGAAGGACATCTTGTGCAGAATTAGATGATTTATTGACAATAGTCCAGTTATACGATTCCAAATCCGCTATTACTGCATTTCTACCTTCATTTTCAAGCCTGTTTTTTTTTGTCATTTTATTGCTGTTTAAATAAAATCTATTTCAGCTGAATAAAAAATATATTTACCGGATGCTTGAGGCTCTTTTTTCATTACATGCACCCAATCTCTTTTTCCTCCGCTAATTGTAATTTTCATTTTAGCTTCAAATGGACCTTTGTTAACATTACAAAGAGTAGTCATCAAAAATAAAGTTTTCCCAATTAAATTTGAGTTAGTACCAATATTTATTGAAAAAGAATTGCTTCTCTCTTTTCTTAAACTTCCGTCATTAAGTTTAATGAGTGTAGCAGCACTTAGGCTTCTGCCAATTTCAATATCCAGGCATATTTCATAAGCAGTATATGAAAGTTCGTAACAATCAACAGTCTTTAATTTTGAATTTCTTATTAGTACTTTCTCCATTTATATAGTTTTGTATTGTAATACATTAGTTTATAAGACCTAAAATCAAAGAATTTTTGAAAAGTCTTTTCATAATAATTACTGATTTTAATTAATCTATATTTTCCCATCATTTCAGCCATAAAATTACACCCCCAAATATTACCAACCAAGCCTTTCACGACTTATTGAACGTAGAGGGGTTTTGGAAGGACGAACAGGCCTTTTGGAAGGACGAAGCGAAATTTGGAAATGGGGAAATGGAGTAAAAATGATGTAAAAAAATGGGTTTTTGGAGGGTCTTTTCGTGAAAAATCCCTAAAATTCATTAGAAACCTGCAAAATCAATTGGAAAATAATATTATAATATAGAACACCGATTAACGATTTTAGATTTTAGAAGTTTTGAAAGTCAGCTAATGGCTTATCAAAATCTTCGGTAATTTCTATTTTTCCTTTTAAAAAACCCGGTTTGCGGTTTTTCCTTTTATTTAAGGAGTCTCTATTACTTACTAAAGAATCAATAAAATCATTAACTTCCTTAATTAAATTGTCAGGTAGTGAGGAGATTTTTGTGTATAAAAAGGCAGTATTCATGTTTTTTTCTACAAAGGGAGAAAATAATATAAAATAAAAAACCAGCACAAAGAAAAGTTTTATCTCAAGAATTGAGAATGGACATAGTGATATTCAATTATCAACATTATACAGATTAATAGAAATTGGTTTTGGAAAACGATTGGATATATCAATAATTTGAATACCATGGTTTGGAAATCCTGACAGGTTTTTGAAACCTGTCAGGATTATTATTCACGAAAATATTATATACCATAAATTTCATATTTTCATCAAAACCTTTTTTAGCTGTCATCGTATTTAACTGATTACACGGATTGGCCTGCTAACGGCAGACGAAAAATCCGTTAAATCTGTGTAATCCGAGGATAATAAAACTAATTGAAAATTTTTTATTCTATTGATGATCGGAAATCTCCGTAACAATGAATGTCGATTTATTTTCAGGATTGTTTTTTGATTTTTCAAGCCTTTCCAATACATCGGGTGGGAATTCGTCTTCATCTACCTGACACAATTTTACCGGAGCAATTTCCTTTGATGTCCTGATCAGATCTTCAAGATCATTAAAGTTTGTTTTTGGCAAACCTTCTATGTTTTCATTTATTATAATTGTTGTCATGATGTTTATTTTTGTTACAAACTTACATAAAAATTTTAAATTATACACAGACATATAAAAATCAAAGGCCACTGCTTTACGTTAGTATTAT
>JAEINX010000078.1 GCA_016342645.1 Bacteroidales bacterium
GGAAAGCTCTTGATAATTAGTATAAAGCAGATCGGAAAGTGAATTAAAGATTGACATCGGGCTTTTAAGATCATGTGCAATAATCGAAAAAAACTTGTCTTTTGTAATGTTGGCGATTTCCAATTGTTTCTTTTGTTCAGCGAGGACCTTATTGGTTTTCAATTTGAATTTGTAAAGGCTATAAATTACAATTGCAAGAATGAGAAGTAAAATTGAAAATATTATGAGATAATTGCGCAGGTTTATTTGATTGCTAATTGTAAGCTCGTTTATTTGGGCTTCTTTTTTCAACAGTTCGTTTTCCTTTTCATGTTTTTCGATTTCATATTCTATTCTCATATCAGCAATATCTTCCATATTTATTTTATAAAGACTGTCCCTTTTCAATTTGTTGATTTGCTCATATTCAAACGCTTTTTTATAATTTCCCATTTTTACATATAATTCAGAATACAATTGGTAAATATCAATGACGAAATCCTTGAATCCGTTATTTTTAGCAGTAGCCAAAGCCTTCTCTAAAAAACGATCAACCTTTGTGAAGTCTGTTTCATAATACAAATAGTGATAAGCAAGGTACATTTGTACTTTAACCATGCCCCTGTGAAACCCGATTGATTCGAGAATTTCTATTGCTTCTGTCAAATAATTGATCTTCCTAATAAAGTTTTGTAAATTATTTTCAATACTTGCAAGGTTAAAAAGAACAACAGCCTGCCGTCTTTTGTCGCCCAGTTTTCTGTAAAGGTTTAAAGCTTTGCTATAGTTGTAGGAAGCTTTCTGATAATCCGGCAGGCTCATATAAACCATTCCACTATTATTGAATACTCCGGCAATACCGGCAGTATCCCAGTTGCTTTCATAAAGTAAAAATAGCTTGTCAAAATAGAAAATTGCCTTGTCAAAATTATTTTGTTCAAAATAATTCAAAGCTATTCCATTAAGTGTTTTTCCAATTCCGATATCTGATGTTTGTTCATAATAGTCTAATGATTTAACGAAAAATTCATGAGCTATGGCATGGTTACGAAGGCTTTTGTAAACTTCGGCTATTAAATAATGGATTTTTCCCAAGTCTGCATTTATTGCTTCATAAGAACTTCCCGTTTCATTTTGCTCTTTTTCCATGATTACCGATTCCCAAATCCGAAGCGACTTTAAATAATATTCAATTGCATTGTTGTAATTGTTTAAATACCAATTCCCAAGTCCGATTAATATACAACTTTCGGCAACTCCATAATTATCACTCATTTGTTTTGCTAATTCCAATGCCTGATTTCCGTATTCAATCATTTTTTCTCCGTCTCCATATTCAAGATTTTCGGTTTGTTTAATGATTAAATCATACTTTTCAATACAGGATGCATTCCGAATCAAATTATCCAGACTGTCAGCTTGGGAAAATGATTGAAATGAAATGAAAAACAATATTACTATATATTGATAATTCTTCATACGATTTAAGGCAAAATTCTTAACAAAGATAAGATAAATAATAAACATATTTGGGAAATGCTGTTAATATATAGAAATAACTTGGTAAAGTTATTTCTATATATTAACAGAAAAAATAATACTAACATTGAAAATAATAAAAATAATAAAAATAATAAAAATAATCAAAAAATTAAATTAAGATAAGTATATTTGTGGTCAAAAAAATAGGGCGTATTATATATAGCATGCTTTATTAAATGTTCTATTATGGTGAAAAATCAAATAAACACAAAAAACATAATAAATCAAATCAACAATTTATGAAAACAAATAAAAACAAATTATTTATTTTATTTATTATAATTTTATTAAGTGTAGGTTCAAACGCTCAAGTAAATGACTTTACAAAACTTACTCCTATACCCCAAAAAGGGCTAATTAAACTAATGGATGGAAGTGAAATTAGTTTTAAGACATTTAAATTTGAAAATGATACAGTAATAATTCTTAATAAAAATGGTGCTCAACAAGTAATTCCGAGCGATAATATTTATAAAGTTTATAAAATTGGTAATTATGCTCTAATAGGGGCATTAAGCAGTTCTGCCGGATGGTTCATAGGAGCAATTCTCGGTACCAGTACATGGAAAGGTGATTTAGAAGATAAAAAAAATGGATTTATTTATGGGGGTACAATTGCATGTGGAGTAATAGGGGGGATTATTGGTGCATTTGTAAAAAGAGAAAAGGTTTTGTACAAAAGTAAAACCTATAATTTTACCCTTAACTCAATAATTATTAATCCTATCTCAATCCCTGCCGGAATTGAAAATTACAGAATTATAAATAGCCCCATAATATCACTTGGGGTTAAAATAAGAATTTGATTTCAAATATTATAAATTAATTAGACAAAAGAAATGAAAAAAATAAAATTAATAATCGGCACGGTAATTTTAATATTCCTATTTGGTTGTGGTGCACCAAAAGCTACCATGCAATTAGACACAAAAGCAAAACAATTAAAACCATCGGCTGATAAAGCATTGGTTTATGTTATCAGGCCTTCGGCATTAGGATGTGCAATAGGCATGAAAGTTTCAGTTAATGATACATATATTGGCACAACAGGAGGAAAACGCTATATTTATACGTTTCTTGATCCCGGGAAATATTCTATAACAAGTAAAGCAGAAAATGAAGCCGAGATATTAATTGAAGTTCAAGCCGGAAAAACTTACTATATAGAACAAATTCCTAAAATGGGTTGGTTATCAGCAAGAAATCAATTAGAGCCTTTATCGGAAACTGAGGGTCAAAATAAAATTTCTAAATGTAAGTTATCCACAAAATGTGAGGCCTTAAATAAAAATTCTTAATAACTAATACAAATAAATTTCTATTAAGGATTCCATTTTTTTAAACGATGGAATCCTTTGAATAACTGCCAATATTCGCCAGTTTAGGGCCTACCTGTAAAATATAGGCTAAAATTTATTTTGAGGTGATGATGGATTGGAAATATTTCTAATATAAAATCCTTTATTCTGTATAATGCAGAATAACACCTTTACTACCCTTATAATCTGTTCCTGCTGCCCAGAATTGATTTTCACCTGTATTTGCCACATCAAAAAGCCCCCAGTCTTCACTTACTTCAGGGAGATTTTTCTTTGAGATAAATGATATTTTCCCTTTTTTATATTCAGCCAAAACACCTTTTTTCTTTTTTACATCATATCCAACAATCCATCCATTCTTTTCCGAAGAAAAATCAATTGCCTCCAGATACCACCATTTTGAATTATAGTCAAGTTTTATATTTTTCCATTTGCTGCCATTCCATTGTAACAGCCTACCTTCATAGTTCATTTCCTTTGCATTAGGAGGTGTTGTAGGAAAAATACCCACACACCATCCATTATCAGGTCCAAAAAAGTAATATTTATTTCGTATTACATTTTTTAAAAAGACAGGTTGTTTTACTTTAACAAAAACCGATTTATCCGAATGAAGTTCAAAAGATCCCCATGGCCTGCTAAATGACGTAGAACCAACCATTACATCTCTTGAATTGAATTTCTTACCTTCGTTTTGTCCGCCAACCCACACATCGCCGGCAGAAACAGCGTCAACACAGCTTAGTACATGTCCTTTCAATAATTCTTTATCACCTTCGGGTGACCATATTCCATTTTTGTAATGTAAAATTACTCCTCCTTTTCCTTTTCTTTGCAGGGTGCCACCTACTGCCCAACCTTCGGAATCATTTAAAAAACTTAAATCATCGACCGACCAACCTTTTTCATCCAAATACGCATAAGTAGTAGGTACTTTATCCTGAGTCCAATTGCCATTCTTATAATGCAAAATCACTCCTTTGTTATTTTCAATATCGCCTCCTGCTGCCCAACCTTCGTCATTTGAAACAAAACAAACAGCTGAGAGAAACCAGTTTGAACTTACTACGGGTGGTGTAATATTCTCCCACTTACCCTTATGGTATTTAAGAATTACTCCTTCCAGAGTTAAATCAGCTCTTTTCCCAAACCGACTTGAACCAACAGCCCAGCCTTTATCGGATGAAGGGAACGAGATACTTTCAATCGTCCAATCATTACTTACATCAGGTAATTGCACAATTTCCCATTTACCTGCATGGATGCTCATATTGCAAAACATAAAAATAATTAAAATAACGAATACATTTTTTTTCATTTTAGTTTTCCTCCTATTTTTTGTTAATAATAAATGTAGTCATGTATATTTTTCCTTGGTATTCATAGTAATATTTTTCCAAAGTTATAATATTTTTTTAATTTACAAAAAGACTGGAAGGGTGTACGACAAATTTTCCAATTTCAAATTAAAGACTGTTAAAATATTTTTTTATTATATCAATATTTTTCCTATTTTTGACAATGTTTTTTCAACGTAATTTTAAAAGCATGATTTATAGGATGTACATAAATTTGAATTTGATTTTTAAAATATGGAAAATGATTTTTAATATATTATAAATTCACATTCATTAATCAAAACAAAAATATTTTATTATGAAAAAATTTTACGCAATTGGATTAATAATCGTTGCGATGATTATTAATGAACAGGCTTTTCCACAAAAGGAAAACGCAAAAAGCCCTTTAAGAGGCGAACAGCAAATTGAACTTTCTGAAGGTTATAGCTTTATTTCCTCACGAATTAATGTTCAGGATCCTGATATGTTGGTAGTTTTGGCTACAATATTAAACGAAAACCTTGATTTTTTGAGAAATTCCCAAGGACAGGTATTACGCAAAATCGGCCCAAACTGGGTTAATAATATTGGCGATTGGGTTATTGATGAAGGTTACCTGATAAAATTGTTTTCGGATGATTCATTTACTATGGAAGGTGATGTAATTGACCCTGTTACTCCGATTCCTTTAGAATTAGGATATCAGTTTATAAGCTATTTCCCGGATATTCAAAAAGATGCTCTAATTGCATTTGAAAGCATATTAGATGACAATCTTGATTTTATTAGGAATTCACAAGGAAGTATATTACGCAAAATCGGTCCTAATTGGGTGAATGGAATTGGTGATTGTAATCCCGGTGAAGGTTACCTTGTTAAAATGCTTGCCGATGATGTATTAATTTACCCGGGTTCATCATCATTTACGTGCGGCGATCCCTTCACCGATCCCCGCGATGGACAAACCTACAACAGCGTTCAAATAGGCGACCAATGCTGGATGGCCGAAAATCTTAATATTGGTGAAATGATAAATGGCTCTGAAGAAATGACTGATAATGGAGTGATTGAAAAATATTGTTATGATAATGATCCTGCAAATTGTGATGAATATGGAGGAATGTACCAATGGAACGAAATGATGGAATATACAACAACACCAGGCGTGCAAGGTATTTGCCCAAGCGGTTGGCATTTTCCAACTGACGTCGAATGGACAACTTTAACTGATTTTCTTGGAGGAGAAAGTGTTGCCGGCGGAAAAATGAAAGAAACCGGCACAACACATTGGAACCCACCAAATACAGGGGCTACCAATGAAAGTGGGTTTACTGGCCTTCCCGGCGGTTATCGTTTGAATGGTAATTTCAACAATTTGGGCAACAACGGTAGCTTCTGGTCTTCCAATGAGAACGGTGCAAACGCATGGTACCGAAAATTATACTCTAATTACTTTGACGTGGCCCGTCTCAACAACAGTAAGAATTGTGGTTTTAGCAGTCGTTGTTTGCAGAATTAAAATTCGATATTTGATATTTAACGCTCTGGCTCTATTTTGGTGAGACAAAAATTTTTTTAACCTGACCCGTATGGGTCAGGCTTATGTTTAAGCAGAACAAAAGATTCCATCTTTTCAAAAGATGGAATCTTTTATCAAATATCTCTTAAAGTAATTTTTCGGGATATTGAAATTTTTCTTTAATGAATTCAATCGCTTTTACAAGATTTTCCTCTGCCTTTTGGCTTAAGCCTTCTTTAAATTCCCATTCATATCCTTTGATATGAAGCAAATAAACTTTTGGCTTTTTCTTATACAATTTTTCACAAAGTTGCACAACATAACCCGGAGACGCAGCATGAGTTGTAAAAGAAACTTTTGAGCTTCCGTCAACTTCGGTCAAAAGATAATCCTCAATGTCTTCTTCCGAGGCGTCAACAAAAACAACAATATCTTTATCTGAAATTTCTTCAGCGTCTTCAATGTTTAATTGATAATTGCTGTCGAATAAAAAATTTCGCAATCCCTGCTGTTTTGTCCAAAGTTCAAAACGTTCAACGAATTCGTTGCCGAGCCCATCGTCCATTCTGCCGGGATTGCCATAAGCATAAAAAAGAATACTTAGTTTGCTCTTATTCATTTTTTGGTATTGATAGTCATCGGGTGACTGCTTCTATTAAACAAATACACAGATTAAATATTATGTGTATCTGTTCAAAATAAGTCACCCGATGACTTTATAAAATAAAAAATCCTAAGACCTTTTTTTATCAATCAAGATATTATTCTTGTCATACAAAGCAATTTCCAAAGGCATTTTACCTAATGCGTGAGTTGCACAACTTAAGCATGGATCGTAGGCGCGTATGGCGACTTCGACTGCATTCATCATTGGTTCGGTGATTTCTTTGTGTCCTGTCATCATCTTTTCTGCAACCATTCTGACGGCATTATTCATTGGCTGATTATTGTTTGTTGTTGAAACAATAAGGTTAGCCATATCAATCTGATCATTATCATTAATTCGATAATGGTGGAATAAAGTACCGCGTGGAGCTTCGATAACACCAACACCTTCTTTTTGTTTTGTCCCTTTTGTAACGAGGTCATCGCCCATAATATCAGGATCATTAAGAAGTTCTTTCATCATTTCAGCCGAATGAAGCAACTCAATTAATCTTGCCCAATGCATATGCATCGACATATTATTCGGTTTGCCATGAGTGTAAGCTTTGAAAATTTCGCACTCTTTTTGAGCTAATGGAGTTGGGATGAAATCACAAGTATTTAATCTTGCCAAAGGTCCAACTGTGTACCAACCGTCTTTTTTGCCAAATTCACGTAAGTAGGGGAATTTCATATAACTCCATGTTCTTACTTCTTCACCGATGTATTCGAGATAATCTTGGTAATCAACATCATGTAAAATTTTCTTTCCATTGGTATCAATAGCTCTTAAAACTCCGTGATAGAGATCCATTGCACCATCTTCACGAACAATACTTAAGTGGTTAGAAGGGAACTTTGCAAAATTATCAATCATATCGCTATGATCTTTATGATAGGCTTTGAACAAGTCAACAGATGCCTGAGCCCATTCAATCATTTTATCGATATTTAAAGGATCGGCTCCATAAAGGAATTCATCTCTTTCAGCGAGTGAGAGGTTTTTGTTAATTCCACCCGGAATTGCGCCTGTACCGTGAATTTTCTTTCCGGCAGTTGCACGAATAATTTCCTGGCCAAATTTACGCATCATCACACCTTGAACAGCAAGGTCTTTGAAGTTAAGGATAACACCGATAACGTTACGGATAGCCGGATCGGCATCAATACCGAGTAGCAAATCTGGTGAGGCAAGATGGAAGAAGTGTAATGCATGTGATTGGAACGTTTGTCCGTAATGCATTAATCTCCTCATTTTTTCGCCGGTTGGAGTAAGTCCGTTTCCTGTTCCTGCTCCAACAATTACGTCAAGGGCTTTTGCAGCGGCAAGATGGTGGCTAACAGGGCAAATACCGCAAAGACGTTGTACTAAAACCGGGGCTTCCCAATATGGCCTGCCTTGCACGAAACGTTCGAATCCTCTGAATTCTACGATGTGTAACCTACTTTGAACAATATTTGCATTTTCATCAAGGTGAATGGTAACTTTTCCATGACCTTCAACTCTGGTTACAGGTTCTATTGTTATTTTCTTTGTCATTTTTCTTAGATTTTAATCAAATTTAACAACTTCATAAGGTAATTTAAGTTCATTGCCTGTTACGAGAGCAACGAGAGCATCCCATATGAGATCAGCCCTTGGAGGGCATCCCGGTAAATAATAATCGATTTTTACAACTTCATGGCAAGGATATACTTTATCAAGTATCATTGGAAGTTCCTCATCGTTAGGCAAAATTTGTTCTTCATTACCGATTTGTGCGGTTGGCCCATTAAGATATGCTTCATCGAGGCATTCTTTAATTGGAATACCATTTCTAAGGGCAGGAAGTCCACCCATAATGGCGCATTCGCCAAGTGAGATAAGAATTTTACAATTCTTTCTGAAATCTTTTAAAACATGAACATTTTCGCTATTACAGCATCCGCCTTCAATAATTCCAATATCACATTGTTTTGTAAATTCCTTTATATCATCAATAGGTGATTTATTAAATTCAACCACATCAATCAGGTCTAATATTCTTTCATCAATGTCAAGGAGTGACATATGGCAACCGAAACATCCAGATAAAGATGTTGTTGCTACTACAGGTTTACTCATTATTCTTTAACCTCCATATTTATGTTTTCAACTACACTAATAATATCGGTACCAATAGCTTGTTTGTCAAACTTACGGGTTCCTATAGGCTGATCAAAGCCTTTTTCTTTTCTAAGTATTGCACCTACAGGACATGTATCCATAGCTTTTTGAGCTAATTCGTCCGACATTGTAGCTGCAAGTTCTTTATCAAGACAAATTTCAACATCATGTGCTCTTTTATAAAACGCGAAATAGCTTTTGCCATTTTCATCTTTAATGTTTCTAATGCAACGTTTACATTTTATACATCTGTTACGATCGATATACAATTTAGGTGAACTTGCATCAACTTCCTTAATCGGAAATTCATAAGGAAAACGAGGAACAAGCATTTGAAATTTATAAGCAAGAGCTTGAAGTTCGCAATTTCCGCTTTTTTCACATGAAGGACAAAAATGATTTCCTTCAACAAAAAGCATTTCAATTATTGATAAACGTAATTCCTGAAGTTCGGGTATTTCGCTTTCAACTTCCATACCGGCAGCAACCGGAGTAGTACAAGCAGTCATATTTCTGCCATTAATTTTCACATTACATAATCTGCATGAACCGGCAGGTTTTACACCTTTCATATTGCATAGAAAAGGAATATATATGCCGTTTTCTAAAGCAGCTTCAAGAATGTATTGCCCTTTTTTGGCGATGCATTCTTTTCCATCTATTGTAAATTTAATTTTTTCGCTCATCTTTATTTATATTTGAGGGTTTCTACCTACTGCTTCACACGAAGCGGCTACTGCAGCATCTAAATTAAAACCGGTATCAAAATCTTTTTCTTTATTTTTAATTAATGCTTCGTAATCTTCTCTGAAGTTTTTCAAAGTCGATAGAATCGGATTAGCAGCTGTTTGGCCTAAACCACAACGGTTTGCTGCTTTCATATTTTTACTCCAATTTTCGAGGTCGGTAAGATCGGACATTACTCCGTTTCCGTCTAATAATTTCTGAAGTTTATTTTTTAGAATTAAAGGCAATGAACGACAAGGTACACATGAGCCGCATGATTCATCAATAAAGAAATCCATAAAGTTACATACGATGTCTTTAATTAGGTTTCTTTCTTTTCCGATAATTATTATTGATCCTCCACTGGGCAAATCTTCGAAACATATTGTTCGTTTGAAATCTTTTTTCGAGATACAAATACCTGATGGTCCGCTAACTTGAACAGCATAAGCTTCTTCACCGCCTACCATTTCAAGCATATCACGAATTCTAATTCCCCATTCTACTTCATAAACGCCCGGATATTTACAATCGCCTGAAATACTTAACAATTTTGTACCGGCAGTTTCTTTGGTGCCCATCATTGAGAACCACTCGCCACCGTTTTCAATAATTTTTACGACAGAACATAAAGTTTCAACATTGTTGATAACTGTGGGTTTTTGAAGATAGCCTTTTTGAACCGGGAAAGGAGGTCTGTTTCGAGGCTCACCTCTTTTACCTTCGCATGATTCAATTAATGCGGATTCTTCACCACAAACATAAGCACCTGCTCCAAATTGAATTCTGATATCAAAATTAAAACCGATTTTTCCGGCTATGTCTTTTCCAAGATAGTTTTCTTCTCGAAGCTTGTCAAGTACACTTTCTAAGTAAGCTTTCATATAGTGGTATTCCTGTCTTAAATATAAAATACCTTCTTTAGCGCCAATTGCATAAGCGGCAATTGTCATGCCTTCGAAAATAAGGTTAGGAAGTTCGGTTAAAATAACCCTATCCTTAAAAGTTCCCGGCTCGCCTTCATCTGCATTACAAAGAACAAAACGTTCGTCTCCTTCAGCCATTGAACAGAAATCCCATTTCATTCCAGTTGGAAATCCGGCACCTCCAAGGCCTCGAATATGCGATGCCTTAACTTCGCCAATGACTTCTTTAGGAGTCATTGTTACGAGTTTGTTAATAGCTGTACCGTTTTTATAATCTGAAAACAGAACACTACCTGTTTTCATAATGTTATTATTAACCATTGAATTAAGGAGTTTATTGCTGTTTTCTCCATCGCCAAGCTCACCCATCATTTCGGGGACGCTTTTTCCTTCTTTCATGCCGTTTACTATATCTTTAACACAAGATTCGGTAAGTTTCGGGAAAACAATTCCATTAATAATAGCAGCAGGTTCTTGGTCGTTCATTCCAATACAAGCTGTATTGAATAAACCTATTTGACCATCTTCGGTTACAGATCCAAATTTACATTTACATTCTTCTTCAAAAGTTCGTGCAATGTCGGCACGTCCCATCATATAAGCTACAGCACTATCGTTTAAATAAATAGTGTATTTGCCACGTGATTTTTGAGAAAAGAAATGATAAAATGATATTGTTTGTTGTACATCAACAGAGGAAATATTTAATCCCTCAGCAATCAATGTAACCGCATCTCCAGAAATAAGTCCGAATTCAGCTTGGACATCAAGTAATATGTCCATTAACCTGGCCTCATTTCTATTGAACTTTTCAATAATTTTGTTTATAATAGTTCTCATAAAATTTAACTAATATTTATCATTTATATTAAAAGCAATTTTTGTTTATCATTTGTTAATTCTTTAACAGCCGCAAAATTAATTCAATTTTTTATATTTACAATCCATTACTAATATTTAGAACGGTTTTAATTAGTCATTCTTTTTGGCTGGTATAAAGGCATATAAGTCTGGAATATTAAAATGACTGTATGAAAAAATGATAAGATGGCAGAATAAAATAGGCTCGTGATAGTGGCTTAGACCCTGCAAATTAAAGATGGGAAATAATTGGGAAATTGAATTTTGAAGTTTAACCAAAAAATGAATTTAGACCCTATATTTATCAAAATACCTTTAAAACCAATTTAAGCATCTCTTTCAAGTATCAGTGTATAAGCCCCTTTATATATATTTTGGCTAAAAATTAATCCCGATTCACGAAATATGCAATTTCTTCTAATGAGGTGATCATATCATATTCAATCAGATAAATATTGGGAGGAGTGTCAATATGCGTAGATGTAAAATTTAATATTCCTTTAATTCCTGCATCAATAAGAATTTGTACAATATTTTCAACATAATCAGGCGGTACTGTAATAACTGCGATAGAAATACTATATTGCTTTATCATTTCTCTTAAATCACAAACATTGTGACAGTTTATTCCCGAAATGCATTTATTTATTTTTTTATTATCAATATCAAAAGCTGCAATTATATTCATTTTAGTGTCAGATGTTTTTAGATATCTAACCACTACTTTTCCCAAATTCCCAACTCCTATCAAAGCAACATTTTGTCCTTTTTCATTGTCAATCCTATTGCCAATCAACTCTATAATTTCATTAACATTATACCCTTTTCGGTGATTTCCCGAAACGCCAATCAACATTAGATCTCGTCTTACCTGCACAGGATTTAGTTGCAACAGCCTGGCGAGATCATGCGAAAAAATATGAGGCTCTTTAAGGTCTTGAAATTTTAGTAACAGTCTTCTGTATTTACTTAGTCGTTGGACGGTACGTGAAGGTAGTTGCATAAAAAAGCGATTTATTTTTATTAAATTTCGGTAAAAATCGTATTTTTTTTCTGAAATAAAAGAAAAATTTTAAAATACAATATTTAATTACTTTCGAATTGCTTAATGATTTTATCTAAATATCAAAATTACTAAGTTCTGAAATTTTTATTTCTTGTTGTTTTTTTAATAAAATATTTGTTTATTTTTGTATAAAGGAGTATTGATTATGCCTCATTTATGGACTGAAAATCTTTTATACGAAATATTTTTTAATCATTAAAAAACTTAATTATGAAAAACTTTAACTCAAAATTTCTTTTAGGGCTTTTTATTTTGATAGTTTTGTTTAATCTATCATCCAAAGCATGGATTTATTCAACAGCAGAAGGAGGCCCTTGGGATAGTACCTGGACTTGGGTAGCAGGTGTAGTACCCGGGCCGGCAGATGATGTTGTTTTAAATGGGCCTGTTCACACAAGTGGAAATACTTGTAATAATCTATCATTAAGCATAAGTGGTGAATTGTTTAATACTAATTATACAATTACGTTTACGGCTACAGGGAACGTTGAGAACAATGGAATTATCAGAAATAATATTAATGGATGGAAATTTAACATTAATGTTGGAGGTAACATAACTAATAACGGAACATGGGAAAACCATTATACATATTTAACAGGCCCCGGTACACACACATTATCGCAAACCGGAGGCAATATGATTTCCTGTTACGAATTTAATGCTTCTGAAGGAACGGGTTTAATAACAGTAATGACTGATTTTAATTTTAATAATACAAGGATTATGTTGAATGGTGCGACTATAGAACTCCACGATTCAAAAGGAGGGAATCTTTATGTTTACGGTCAGTTTATTGATAACGGAAATTTGATTGCTAACAACCACAATTTGTTTTTAGAAGGTAATGCCTATTTAGAGGACTTAATACTTTCTGATGCAAATTTAAGTGGTATAATTCAAATAAACGGGAATAATGTGGTATTTAATGGAAATACAATATTGAACGGAACTTTACAAAATTATAACTATACCTGCAATTTAATAATTTATAACAATTTTACAAATAATGGAGTTGTTCAAAACAAGGGAAATGGATGGTATTTAAATACTGACCATTTCGGAAATATAGTAAATAACGGCACCTGGAATAATTATGGAATTGAATTGTGGGGCACTTCTGATCAGGAGTTATCATGCCTTAATCAACATGAATTTGCTGTTCATGATTTTATTGATCAGGAACCAATTGGTTTAATTAATGCTTTGACAAATCTTTCTTTTGTCAATTGTAATATTAATTTAAATTATGATACTCTTTTAATGCCAAATAATTCCATGCTTTCTGTCTCCGGTGGATATATTTATAAGTCGGTGATTTATCCTCCTGTAGGAAGCACATCATTGAATATGAATAATGGTTCATACATTCAGGATTGCGACATCTCTAATGTTACACTTGAAGGTATAGTTGAATGTAATGCTACGGATTTTTATGGGGACATTATTCTTGAAGGTGTAATACAAAATTATGTTTATACTATTACTGTGAATATTTTTGGTGATCTTACTAATAATGGAGAAGTCAGGAATAAAGGAAACGGTTGGGATTTATATTTGGATATTTATGGTGATATAATTAACAATGGTATTTGGTCAAATAAAATAACATCTCTGGAGGGTGTTGAAAATCACTCTGTAACTCAAGGCCCCGAAAGTGAATTCTCAGGTTATGAGGTGAATGCAGTTGCCGGAACAGGTTTGATTACTTTTATGACGGATATTGATTTCCATAATACTAGACTTTTACTAAATGGTGGGACAATTGAAATTGATAATTCAAAAGGGGGTAATATTTCAATGATAGGCGGATTTTTCGATAATGGAACACTTGTAGCTAATAGCCATAACTTCTTTCAGACAGGTAATTCATATATTGAGGATCTTATTATCTCAGATGTAACCTTAAAAGGGATAATTCAAATAAATGAAAATAATGTTATACTTAATGGAAATATTATTTTAGAGGACACCATTCAAAATTATGGTAATAATTGTAATTTAACGATTAACAATAGTTTTACAAATAATGGAGTAATTAAGGATAAAGGTAATGGTTGGCATTTATATATGGATAATTTTGGTGATATTATTAATAATGGTGTATGGCAAAATGTTGAAATCGAACTTAAAGGCGAATCCGATCAAAATATTTCATGTTTAAATGATAATGTATTTGCTGTGAGTAATTTTATTGATCAGCAACCTGAAGGTTTAATTAATGCTTTAACAGGTCTTAATTTTGAGAATTGTAATATAAACCTAAATTATGATACTCTTATTATGCCTGACAATTCAACTTTAAGTATTTATAATAATTATATCACTAAATCGGTGGTTTATTCATCTGGGGGTAGTTTTACTTTGCAAATGGAAAATTTAGCTTATATTAACGATTGCGATATTACAGATGTAACTCTTGAAGGTGATTTTGAATGTCTCTCAACGGATTTCTTTGGTGAGATCATTCATAACGGAACAATGAAAAACAGAGGAAATAATCAAACAGTTACGGTTTATGGTAATATTACAAATAATGGTATTATTAAAAACAACGGGAACGGTTGGAATCTTTATGTTGATATAACAGGAAATCTATCAAATAACGGAGAATGGAGTAATTATTACACTCGAATGATTGGAACAATTGAACAGCATATTTATTTGTTTAATCACAATGATATAATTGGCCAGGTTCGTTTTGTTTCTGAAATTTTAGTTCCGCCGTATCAATGGTATTTCAACGGAAACAGTTTACCGGCTTCACCTGAATATTCCGGCCAAACATCTCATACGATAATTTTTAATATTCCTGTTACTGAGGAATTTGACGGGATTTTTTATTGTTTCACAGGTGGAGGATACTCAAGAGATATTAAAGTTCAGTCAATTTATGGCCCTCCTATAGCCAATTTTGCAGCAGATATTACTTCATGGTATGCTCCGATGGAAGTTAATTTTACAGATTTATCAGCATCGGGAAATGCTCCGATAGATGAATGGTATTGGGATTTTGGAGATGGAAATACTTCAGATGTTCAAAATCCGACTCATACTTATGAAAATCTTGGCAGTTACACCGTATCATTAACAGTTACCGACGAGAATGGATTATATGATACTGAAACCAAGATTGATTATATAAACGTATTATCTGCACAACAAATTCAGTTAACTGAAGGTTATGGTTTTGTTTCAACAAGGATATTGCCCGAAGAACCTAACTTTAATTCTGTTTGCGTTGATATTTTACCAAACCTTGATTTTGTTAGAAATACAAGCGGTGATATGTTTCGTAAAATCGGACCTGTTTGGGTAAATGGTATTGGCGATTGGGTTACAACAGAAGGATATTTATTCCGAATGAATAGTGCCGATGAATTAATAATCCTTGGTGATGTGATCAATCCGCAATCACCAATTTCGTTAATAAGTGGTTATCAATTCATAAGTTATTTACCGGAAAATTCTACTAATGCCCTGACAGTATTTAATGATGTTTTAGCCAATCTTGATTTTGTAAGAAATTCAGTTGGCAGCATGCTTCGTAAAATCGGCCCAATTTGGGTAAATGGAATCGGTGATATGAACCCCGGTGAAGGTTACCTTGTTAAAATGCTTAACGCAGATGAGTTGATTTATCCTGTTACCGATGAAAAATTTTCCGGTGTTTCTGATTTAGTTCCCGAATACTTTCAGTTTGAAGGGGGAAATGCCGCTGACCCTGTTTTCACAATTTATATTAAAGATTTGAAAATTGGCGATGAAGTTGCAGCTTTTGATGGTGATAAAATAATAGGATCACTGAAGATCAATTCTAAAAATGCTTTTGAAAACGAACTTGCAGTTTTTAATACAATAAATTCAGGACAAGGATATCAAGCCGGAAATTCTATACAATTAAAGGTTTGGGATTCGTTTTCACAAATGGCAAGCTTAACTGAGTTTGAAATGATTGATCCTTATAATGAAGCCTATATGCAAAAAGTCTATCCAAATGAGGATGGATTATATAGTGTTGTTAAATTTTCAAAAAGTTTGATTGGAAATGAAAATATTGATAATGAAATTTCAATTTATCCAAATCCTTCAAACGGATTAATAACAATAGAAAACCTGAAAGGTTCAGATTTGAAAATTAAAGATATTAGAGGCAGAATATTTTTTCAATCAGAAATCAAACGAAGCAACGCAAGCACGTATGGGAATCAGAAATCAAAAATAAAAATTGATTTGAGTGACCTTGAAAGTGGAGTTTATTTTGTCCACGTTAACGGAAAGGATTTTAATAAGGTTGAGAAAATTGTGATTCAGTAAGTTTTTTTTGGCCGCTAAACTTGTCCGTATGGAGAAACTAATAATTTATTTAGGCTAAATATAAAAAATTGTGGGAAAGACAATTATGAATATATTTAAAATTAATTCAATTCTCTTTCTTTCACCAAAAGTATTCTACGGTGAATAATCTTGTCAATTTGTTGGGCTTATTTAAATCCTAAATATTTTTGAGTATTCTCATCTTTAAAGTTACTCTTTTTAAATGGGTGTGCTTCTGTGTTAAACATATAATCTTCGAACCGATACTTTGTTTGCTCAGAAAAAGTCAGATAAAGGTATTTTAATGTTTCGGCGAAGAAAAAAGTTGGCATATAGTCCCTTTTTTCCATAGTCTCCACATTTTCAATAGCTGTGAAAGCGACTTCTGTTTTACAATGCTCTTTTATGTCCGACCAGTATTGTTTATTCATTTTGTAGTAGATAGAGTCTCCGGTAATTTGGTATAGATAATAAGCAGACTCCATTATCTCAGGATTTAAGTTATAGGCAGGCCAATTGAGGGTTTCCTTTTTATAATCATAAACCGTGGGTTCCAGATCATATTTATTCCAAAGCCAATCCCATGTATGCTGAAGCTCCGAAGCACGATCAATATCTCCTGAAAGAGCAAGAATGGCAGGGAAGAAAGCATCATATAAGGTAATGACAGAGCTTACTTTTTCTCCGGAGTGCATATCAGCTCGTCCATACCATAGTTTATCATTATATTTCTCTGCCAAATAAGTGTTTATTCCGCTAATGCTTTTTTCCCATATTTCACCCAACTCCTCATCTCCAAAAAGCAAATAGCTTTTATATAAGTATTCGTAGTATGAGTCAACTCCGGCACAAATATGACTTTGAGCAGACACCCATTCACCACTCTCCACATTAATCACATCTCCAATCAATCCAATATCGGATCGCCTTTCAAAAATTGCAAGTGTTGCCTTTTTAGCTGCCTGATAGTATTTTGGATCTTTGGTATAATAACTTAAAATTCCCATTTCAAAAGTATAGGTTGCAGCCTCGGCTACATTTACAGTATCACCAAAAGCTTGTCCGGTTTTTAAATTTACCCAGTATTTTGGAATACCTGTTTTGGTATCAAAAGCCGGTAACATACGGTCGGCAAAATCCTTGGCTTTTTCCAATACTTTTTCATTTCCTGATAATTCGTACATTGAAAGCAAGCCCCCAAGTATGCGAATATTAACTTCGAATATTTTGGCATTAATATCAATGTTAAAATCCAGAGAATCTATAACATATTTTTCTATTTCAGCAGATTCTTCCAATAAACCCATAATAAAAAGAGTACTGTATGCATCTATCGGAGATATGTAGAGAGGTTTTTCATACCAGTCTTTAGAGGTTTTAGATAATGGAGCCAAAACATCATGTCCCCAGGCAAACTCTTTATAGGATTGCCACGATCTCATGGTTTCATCAATGATTTCTTGGGCCAAATCTGTTTCCGTTAACTTGGTCTCCGTTTGATCTATAGCTTGTTTTTGAGTAGCCGTATTGCAGCCAATTAATATTGCTACAATTCCTATAAAGTAAAGTGTCTTTTTCATATTTATAAACATTGTTGAACTAAAGCTTTTCATGGGGGGCTAAATTAGGAATAATGTTTGATGCGGTAATAAAATTATTTAATTTCATCCTAACGGCAAATCCAAAATCTTTTAATTCCCAAAGTATAACAAGCTTTGTGTTTGAGGTTTAGCCCAACAAGGATTAAAACTCAATTGAGTGTCGGTATTCTGGTATTGCCAAATTTGATTAACGCGGTAAGTTATCATACATTATCGCGTTTTTTTTGGACTCAACTGAGCCTTAAATCCTAAAATGTTATGGCTTTTGACATAATTCGTCCTGCAAAGATGATGTGATTGTAGTGGAATTCAGAATTGCTCCCTTTATAATAATACCCGAAAATATACAAACTCCTTGATAAGTACATAGAAATTGGGACAGGGATGTAGTTCAACATAGCCTGCTCCGATCCTTTCGGAGGACTCATCACTTGGTCTTGCAGACCGCTCAGAGGCCTATTTATTACCCAATGTAATTGATCCGGTTAATTTATTTTTATCACAAATTTGGAAGATTCGAAGTAATATATCAAAAACTAATCATATCACTGCCTACCGCTAATAGCGTGTTGATTCTTCACCCATTAATGTTACAACTTCATTTTCGAAATTGTAAAGTTTTACCAGGGTTTGAGTAGAAGGTTCATCGCTCTGCAGAGTGATGACCACAAAATTCATGGTTGTGGGAGCATTCGTATTATTGTCAATCCAGGTTCCGGAATTGGCATAAATACATTTTTTACCATCATGGCTGATCGCCGATTCAATCCTTGGAACGTGCGTATGACCAAATACAACAATTCTTACACCTGAGGCAGGGTTCAAAAAATACTGTTGACTTGCCTGATAGTCAGTGAAGGAATTTGACATCACCGAATCGACTGCATATTCAGTTTTAATGGGCACTGCAACGTGATTGTGATTTTCCCGGTATATCCATTTTTCCTGAATCCCTTTATAAAGATACACATCTATATATCCGCCGGGCGAGGATTGATAAGGAACAAGTTCGTCAACTGAAAAATTACCTGTAAATCCATTCATGTTGGTAATAATGATGTCTTCATCGAATTTATTTCCGATGGAGAACATTTTCATGGTTGTATACCATGTTTCCCAATATTTAAACAACAAATTCTGACTTGAGTCACCCGAACTATTTGGGGTAATTTTGGGCAATGAGTCTACGGGTGGCGGTGGGGTTGGCTGTTTTTGTTGTTCTACGTAAAGTGCGGCTATTCTAGTAAAAAAATAACCGGGAGGCAATATGGTACCTGGGGCAATATCCTGATTTGAAAGCGGATCGGGTGCACAGAAAAAATTGTAACGGTGGCTATGCTCAATGGCTATTAGAGGACAGTCAGCCGGGGAATAAGTACCTAAGCCCAACACATTATCACGTGCCTGATTTATCCCCGGAAGGATAAGTTCAATGCTTGCTTCAGTTATGGCTATATCGTGGTTGCCGGGCGTATAAGTAACCAAAATTTTTCCTTCCTGAATAATGCTGTTAATAACATCAAACACACCTTTATTGGTTGTCGCAAGGCGTTTTACAAAATCAGCCTGATCCTTTCCCTGGTATGTATCTACGTCAGCTGGAACAAACCATTCATCAACCAGATCTCCGGCAATAACAAGTTCTTTAACATTTGGAGCCGCTTTTATCTGTTTAAGTAGTTTTTCAAGAGGATCCAGGTTTGCTTTGCACTCAGAATAAGCGAGATCTGCACCCATATGCATATCACTCATAATAACAATCATATTCCTCTCGCTCCCGCCATTGCTAAAAGGGTCAATAGCAGAAGATGTTTGATTGGATTTATTGCATGATGCCAATACAAAAAATAATAACAAACCATATACTTTAATTAATCTCGAAATAATTTTCATAATACATTCATTTTTAATTTTTTCCTACTCGTAAAGCTTTTCGGAATCCGCTCCGTTTTTTTTTTAATGATTTCTGGACTTCATTTCTAATTCAAATTGTATTTTTTTTATCACTTTGGTTGATCATCCCTGTTTTTATCGCTGTTATTATGTTGGTAACTTCTAAATATATGCTACCCTATGCGCATTATTTCGCATTTGTCCATTGTAGTGTATTTTGTTAAATCGCTGATCTTTAATATGCTTTCTATATTGAAATAAATACTCATTTTTTTAGTATGCAAATTTATATAAAATATTTAAATATTCAAACTATCTAATGTACTTGTTTAAAATTTAATTTTAATATACCGTGGAGTAATTTATTTGATTGTTTTTATTGCATTTTCTTTCAGTTTTATTTCTACGAGAAAGGAAAAAAGGAAATTTCACATAATCCGCAAAGCGGATTAAATATGAATAGCCTTGTACAAAGTGCAGGGTACGACAAGGCCGATGCCAATTTTAGAATCCTAATGGGATTTAATCATTACATTTTTTTAGCGTCAATCAAATAATCAATCACACGGTATTTATTCTGATTTATTTAACCCCCTTGGGG
>JAEINX010000079.1 GCA_016342645.1 Bacteroidales bacterium
ACCGGAAGCTCGTTTTCAAAAACATTTTCTGAGTTGATTCTTGTTGATCCAATCATTTTCTCACCATCGAAAGCAGCTATTTCATCGCCAATATTTAATCCTGCAACATAAATTGTATAAACCGCTTCGGCAGGATTACCACCTTCAAAGATGAATTGTGTAGGTGTTATTCTTGTTATTCCACTTGATTTTACTGAAGCAGGATAAATTATTTCACCTTCAGCAAACATTTTAACCAAATAACCTTCACCGGATTGACAATCGCCAATTCCGTTAACCCAGATCGGGCCGATTTTACGTAGAGTTTGACCATCTGAATTTCTAATATAGTCGAGATTATCATCCATTATAGTTTCAAAAGCAATTAAAGCATCCATGGCATTTTCTGGAAAATAACTTACGAATTGAAATCCTTGTTCAACAGGAATCGGTGTGGCAGGGTCAACTATCAAACCATTAATTGAAAAAGAATCGGGGGCAAACATTTTTACAAGATAACCTTCCGAAACTATCCAATCACCGATGCCATTTACCCAGTTCGGGCCGATTTTTCGCAAGGTCAGGCCAAGTGAATTTCTTACAAAATCAAGGTTATCGTTTAATATTTCATCCATTACAAAAATCATATCCGGATTTTCAGGAATAAGATTTGATGAAACAAACCGGAAACCTTCATCTAAAGTGATTTCCTGTTCAAAACTATCCCAATTCATAACATTTGCCCAAATGTCAAAGCCTGTTTGTCCACCACGGTTATCCTGCCATGTGGAATAAATCATGTTTTCATATAAAATTACAGATATGTTATATTGTTGCATTTCAGGAGTGTTTGTAATAAGATAATTATCACCGTTTGCAAGTCCATTGGCAAAATATTGTTGTGCACAAACATTATAATTCCCATTGGTTACGTCGCACCATGAAATAACGAAATTCCCAATTCTATTGAAAGAAATTACAGGTTTTAATTGAGCAGAGTTGTTTGTATCATTATTTACCTGGAAATTATATCCTATCTGAGTACCATCATTTGAAAACCTTTGAGCAAATATATCAAAATCTCCATTTCGGCGATCTCTCCAGCAGATAACAAAATTACCGGCTTCATCAGCTGATATTGAGGCTTCCCATTGAGTTTCACTAACAATAGTATCTTCAACTTTAACATTGTTTCCTATTGGTGTTCCATCGCTTAAATATCGCTGGAAGTAAATGTCCCATTCTTCGTTACGTTCGTCTTCCCAGGCAATTATAAAATTGCCTTCAGCGTCAACTGCAATATCGGGGCATTCCTGATAGCAATATCCTACATCATCATTAACTTTGAAATTATCCCCGATTGGAGTGCCGTCTCCAGAAAATAGTTGAGCATAAATGTCGGGTTCAGTCCCTTTGTTTTCGTTTGAAGAAGAAGGCCCGGAAGTTTTTCTATCGTCGAATGGATCAAAAGGCTTATTACTTTTCCCACCATCCTCAGCATCGTTCCAGGTAATTATGAAGTCTCCATTCTTTTTATAAGCTACCACCGAATTATAGTGCATACAAGCACCTGTAGTATCATTATTTACTTTAAAATTGTTTCCGAGAGCTGTCCCATCATTTGAATATAATTGTGCAAAAATATCGCTACAAAATCCCAAACGATAATCGGTCCATGTAATAACAAAATTTCCTTCGGTATCGGCTGCAATATTTGGTGAATAATGAATATTCTGCTCTAAGGTGTCGTCTGTAACTTTAAAATTATTCCCGAGAGCTGTCCCATCACTTGAAAAACGCTGGGCATAAATATCCTCCTGATTATTGCGAAAGTCTATCCATGTAATAATAAAGTTATCGCTGCTGTCTTTTGCAATTGAAGGAGAAACTTGATTTTCACTTCCTACATCGTCATTAACCATAAAATTATCATCTATTCTATTCCCGTCATTTAAAAAGGATTGAGCATAAATATCACCGTTAAAACCCGTACGATGGTCTTCCCATGCAATTGTAAAATTTCCGTTTTTACTTACTGTGATCTCAGAATTATATTGATATTGATACATTACTCCCGTATCGGTACTGACAATAATGTTATCACCGATTGGAATAGCATCATATGAAAAGCGTTGTGCGTAAATTTCGAAAAAACTAACCCTAAGGTCTTCCCAACATACTACAAAATTCCCCAATAAATCATTTCCAATAGATGGATTTCGTTGATCGGTATTAGTAGTGTCTTCAATATTAAAATTGTTACCAAGCGTGGACCCGTCACTTAAGTAGCGTTGTAAATATATATCCCTATCGCCATTACGTTCGTCTTCCCAGGCAATTATGAAATCACCATTTTCTTTAATTGTAATATCAGGCCTTAATTGCAATTCGACTCCTATATCGTCGTTTACCTTTTCATTATCACCTATGGCTGTACCATCGGCAAGAAAACGCTGGAGATAAATATCGTAGTCATCATTATATCGTTTATCAGACCATGAAACAATAAAATCGCCGTTTTTATGGCAAGAGTTTACAGGCCAATATTGAACCTCATTTGTAATATCATCATTGATTCTAAAATTATTGCCGAGGGGAGTACCGTCATGTGAAAATCTTTGACCATAAATATCCCAATCTCCGTTTCTTTCGTCTGACCAGGCGATAACGAAATTCCCAGAGCTATCTATCGAGACCGTAGGATGTTCCTGGTCGGCGGCTCCAACATCGTCGTTGACTCTAAAATTATTTCCAAGAGCTGTTCCATCGCTCGAAAAACGTTGAGCATAAACATCCCATTGTCCGCCGTTTCTTTTATCTAACCATGCAATCACAAAATTCAAATTAGGGTCAACAGCAACTGATGGATTATATTGGATGGAGCTTTCAAAAATATCACAAACCTTAAAATTGTCTCCGAAAGTTGAGCCATCGGCGAGATAGATTTGAGCATAGACATCTCGACCCCAGCCGGCACGTTGATCGACCCATGTTATTACATAATTTCCGTTACCATCTCCGGCTATATCGGGAGTTTCCTGCTCCGAACCATCGATGCTTACTTGTTCATTGACCAGAAAATCATCTAAAATTTGAGTGCTTGCCGGAATGGCTTGCAATATTAGGCAAAGTGTTAAAATAAGTATGATTTGTAGTTTGTTTTTCATGATAGGTCCTCCATATTTTTAATTAATTAGTATTTATTTATTGTTGATTGATTAGAGTGTCGGGTTTCATCCTGAGGGATGCCATCCCTTCGATAATACTTTCTCTTTATATTGTTTGTTTTTTCAGTATTCATGATTACTTGTTCAGTATTCGATATTGTTTTTTCAGTATACATTAAAGTGATAAACTATTCCTTCTAAAAAAAAAGTGATCATTTGAAAAGGTAGTGCTTGGAACTAATGACATTTCATAATTCATTGATAAAATTTTCTTTTCAGTTGAATAATTATTGCTTGTAAGTCGTAAAAATAGTCTAAAGCCGGGGCTTGTAAAGCTAAAGCTGGGGCTTACAAGGCTAAAGTTAGGGCTTGCAAGGCTAAAGTTGGTGCTTGCAACGTTAAAGTCAAGGTATGTAAGGCTAAAGTTCAGGTTTGTAATGTTAAAGTTGGGACATGCAATGCTAAAGTAGGAACATACAACGCTAAAGCTGGAGCATGTAAGGCTAAAGTTAAAGCTTGCAGGCTTAGAGTGATGGCTTAGCGCATTATTTATTTTAATTTTTTTTCTCATTTTCTTTTATATAAAGCTCAGCTTTTTAAGGGATAGTCATCGTATGAGTTGTTTATGAAATAAGTCGAAAATCAAATATATATCCTACACTTTCGGACAAATTCATACGATGACATTATTTAATTATTATCTTCTTTACAAAATTGAAATCTTTGCCACTAAAGTTTATAAAATAAACTCCGGCAGATAAATCCTTTAAATCAAGTTTGGTTGAAGTTACTCCGTTTAATTCAAAATTAGAAAATACTTTTCCTCTTATGTCTAATACTTTAATTTGGATATCACCAATAACTTCTTTGAGTGAAATATTAAATAATCCGGTTGAAGGATTTGGAGAAACTATTAATGAGAAGGTTTCCTGTTCCTCAATTCCACTTATAATCATTTCAATTGGGATTGCTAGTATAGGGGTGTAAGGATCATTACTAATAATCAAAATATCTGCTAAGTATTGTTCCTCAGGATTAAAATTGGTAGCATCGAACACCAACTCTACTTCCTGTAAATCATTAGGGTTAATAGTTCCTGAGTCAGGAGTTATAGTTATCCAGTCGCTTGCGGTATAATATTCTACAACAGCGCTCCAGTTGAGATTTATACTCCCATCGTTAAAGATATGCAGATAATCAGTAATGATAGGATTTTGTCCGATTCCAATATAAAAATATTCAGGATCAGTTGAAATAATTGGAAGTCCGGCAATTTCACATACTACATTAGATTTGTCCGATTCGTCACCTCCGGGGAGAATTTGTTTTACATAATAACAGTATTCTTGTCCGGGAGTCAAATCAGTATCAGTATAAGTTGTTCCTTCCACTTCGCCGGCTACAAGAGTGCTGTCTTCGTAGTAAATGTTAAATGTTGGTACATAATTACTCGAAAATGAAAATTCTGCCATTGAATATTCATTCTCTCCATAAGGGAAAACGTCGCCTGTCCATGCATCTCCATAAGGATCACTAAAAGTATATTCAAAGGATGTTGATTCAATTTGAGCGCTTTCGTCCCAGGCTACTAATGTAAATGGGTTACCGGGTACATAACCTGTACCGCTAAATATTACTGTAAAGGCAATCAGATAATTATCAAATTGATTTTCAGGTGTACAAACTTGGAATAAAGTAATGGCTCCAACTAGTAAATCTCCGTCAAAAACACCAATTTCGTCGCCTGATTCCATATCTATTCCATCGAATGTGGCTTCTCCAACATAGATTGTCCATTTTGGATACATGTATCCACCCCAAACAAAGCCAAAGTGATTTGTTTTATTTTCAGGTATTAATTCCCATTCAAGAGTTATTTCTTCTATGCCGGGTATTGCACTAATTAGAACAGGTGCATTATTAGATAATGGAGTTGCACATAACACATTTGAAGGATTGGATTCTTCGCCGCTTTCTAATATTTGCGTAACATAATAACAATATTCTTGTCCGGCTGTTAAATCCAAATCCGTATAAGTTGTTCCTTCCACTTCGCCGGCTACAAGGGTTCCGTTTTCATAGTAGATATTAAAAGTTGTAGGTTCATAAGTAAAGGCAAATTCTGCCAATGAATAATGCCCTTCATAATCCGGAAAAACATCCCCTGTCCAAGCATCTCCATAAGGATCACTAAATGTATATTCAAATGTTGTTGATTCAATTTGTGCACTTTCATCCCAGGCTATGAATGTAAAAGTATTTCCAGCTTGGTAACCTGGCCCATTTATCAAATAAGGATAAGCAATCAATTCATTATCAAATTGGTTATCGGGTGTACAAACATGGTCTAAAGTAATAGCACCAACAAGTAAATCTCCATCAAAAATGCCAATCTCATCACCTGCTTCCATTTCTATTCCATCGAAATTAGCTCCTCCAATATAAATTGTCCATACTGGGCAAGGAATGGCAAGCTCCTCAAAGTCAAAGTGCCCTGTTTTGTTTTCAGGTATTGCATTCCATTCAAGTGTTATTTCTTCTATGCCGGGAGTAGCACTAATTAAAATAGGCGACTGTATTGATGTTCCGGCTACTATTTCGGTTTGGTCCGCTGTGAAATCAGCCGTTACTTCTGCAAAAGCAGAATGTGCGATGAAGAAGCAAATCATCATCATTAAGTTAATTTTGAGTAAGTTTTTCATAAAGCGTTATTTTTTGTTAAAGATAATGATTTTAAAGATAACGACTTAGAGATGGCATCCTTCACGAGGATTATTGTGTAATTATTATTTTCTATTTTCTTCATAAGGAATGCCATCTCTTTCGCTTTATTATTGAATTACAATCTTTTTAATCTCTTTAAAATTCTTTCCACTAAAGCTAATAAAATAAATTCCTTTTTCAAATTGGGAAAGATCAACTTCAGTTGAATATTGATAATTTTTAATTGTTAATTGAAGAACTGTCTTTCCTCGAATGTCGGTAATTATTAAACCTTCAAGTTTTTTAAAACCTTGAAGGTTTTGAATTGTTATTGTCCCTGTTGTAGGATTTGGGTAAACTGTAATTGTTTCCTCAGTATTTTCATTTTTCTCTTTTGTAATATTTACTACACTATAATTCCCATCTCCTTCGGGGTAAACATCAGAAACATAAGAATCATAAATTGCTTCCATAGTAAAATCGGCAGGAACAATATTGTTTTCAGACCATACTTTAAACGAAATCGGATTGCCTGCTTCGTAGCCTTTTTCGTTAATTAAAGTACTGAAAACCGGAAGTTCATTATCATAAGCGTTTTGAGAATTAATTCTTGTAGCTCCGATCAATTTATCTCCATCAAAAGATGCAACTTCCTCACCGATTTCTAAACCGGTAATATAAATTGTATAAACCGGATCAGCTGCATTTCCGCCTTTGAAGATGAAAGTTTTCGGTGCTATATTTGTTTTGCTACTTGATTTTGCTGAGGCAGGATAAATTATTTCATCGGGAGAAAACATTTTTACGAGATATCCTTCACCCGGTTGACAATCGCCAATTCCGTTTACCCAAATCGGGCCTATTTTACGTAGAGTTTGGCCGGAAGAATTTCTAATATAATCAAGATCATCATTAAGAATAGTTTCAAAAGCAATTAGGGCATCCATGTCATTCTCGGGAAAATAGCTTACAAACTGGAATCCTTGTTCGACAGGAATGGGAGTTGCCGGATTAACGATCAAACCATCAATTGAAAAGGAATCATCGGCAAACATTTTCACAAGATAGCCTTCCGATACAATCCAGTCGCCGATACCGTTTACCCAGTTTGGGCCGATTTTTTGTAATGTCTGTCCGGAAGTATTTCTTACGAAACTTAAATTATCATCTAATATTTCACCTAAGACATTCAACATATCCGGTTCATCAGGATCAATGTTAGACGAGATAAATTGGTATCCTTCAATTAAAGATATTTCCTGCTCAAAGTTATCCCAATTCATAATATTAGCCCAAATATCAAATCCTGTTTGCTCGCTACGATTGTCTTGCCAGGTAGAATAAATTCTTTCATCCCCGAGAACAACGGTAGAATTAAGCTGTTGTATTTCGCCGGTATTTGATATTCTGTAGTTACTTCCGAGAGGAGTGCCGTTACTCAAATAGCGCTGAGAATAAACATCCTGATTACCATTTCGCCTATCTGTCCATGTTATAATAAAATTACCAACTCCATTCACAGAAACGCAAGGATTGGTTTGGTTAGTAGTACCGGAATCATTGTTTACCTGGAATTTATCTCCTATTGGTGTTCCGTCTGGCAAGAAACACCTGGCAAAAATATCGTAATTACCATTAGGTTGATCAGTCCATGCAATGACAAAATTGCCGCCATCATCAATTGAAATCGCCGGAGTAACAACATAGTTGCTTACAAGGCTGTCTTCGACTTTTAAATTATTTCCTATCGGTGTTCCATCACTTAAATAACGTTGAATGTAAATAGCCCAAACTCCACTACGTTTGTCTTGCCAGCAAATGATGTAATTATCGTTTGTATCAATAGCAATATCCGGATTAGTCTGTTGTGTACCGCCAATATCATCATTCACTTTAAAATTTGCACCGTTTGCTGTGCCGTTACTAAAATATTGTTGAGCATATATGTCAGGTTCCGTATTTTTCTTTTCTTTTGAAAGTTCAGGTTTTAAAATTTCTTTATCATTTTGTTGAGACATGGGTTTTCCGTCCTTACCACCATCTTCCGAATCGCCCCAAACAATTATAAAATCTCCATTTTTTTTACAAATAACTTTCGAACCATAGTTCACCCAGGCACTCAAGTAATTTACTCTAAAGTTGTTTCCTAATGCTGTACCGTCGTTTGAGAAACGTTGAGCATAAATATCGCCCCAATATCCGTTACGACAATCATCCCATGCAATTACAAAATTACCTTCGGCATCGGATGCAACAGACGCTCCGTATTGGGCTACATTACTTAATGTATCATCATTAACTTTTATGTTATTACCCAAAGTTGTGCCGTTACCTGAAAAACGCTGAAAATAAATATCCCCATAATTATAATCATAATTGAAATGACGCTCGTCGGTCCATGCAATGATAAAGTTATTGTTGTTATCTTTTGCTATTGAAGGCCCGATTTGATTTTCGCTTCCTATATCGTCGTTGACCTTGAAATTGTCTTCAATCGGTGTCCCGTCATTCAGATAGGATTGTGCAAATACATCACCGTTATTGCCAATACTATGATCTTCCCAAATAATTGTAAAATTCCCATCTTTATCTTCCATGATTTCATTGCAAGCTTGATATGACTCCCCTGTATCATTATTAACCTTAAAAGCATTTCCAATCGGCACAGCCTCCGAGGTGAAGCGTTGAGCATAGATAGCACAATAATCATTTCCGGAATCTATCCAACTTACAATAAAATTTCCTGCAATATCAGTTGAAATTGAGGGGCTACTTTGATTTGCATTAGTTGTATCATTGTATATTTTAAAATTATCTCCCAACATTGTTCCATCGCTCAAAAAGCGTTGTGCGTAAATATCCCAATTTTCGTTACGTATATCGCCCCATGTTATTATGAAATCACCGGATTCCATAATTACAATATCAGGATTCAATTGGTATGAGTCCCCTAAATCGGTATTAGCCTTAACATTATATCCTATCGCAGTACCGTCAGCCAAATAACGCTGAAAGTAGATGTCATAATCATCATCATTTCGTTTATCAACCCAGGTAACAATGAAATCACCGTTTTTATGGCCTGAAACAGTCGGCCAATATTGTACATAATTTCCAATGTCATCATTAATTTTAAAGTTGTCGCCGAGAGCTACACCATCGTATGAATACCTTTGAGCATATATATCATATTCGCCACTTCTTTCGTCGGCCCAAACAATAACAAAGTTACCACAACTGTCAATTGCAACTGTAGGATGTTCTTGCTCTTCATTTGTTGTATCGGTATTAACTTTAAAATTATTTCCTAAGGCTGTGCCATCATTTGAAAATCGTTGAGCATAAATATCCCATTTCCAAGAGTTTCTTTTATCTACCCATGTAACAACAAAATTCATGTTTGGGTCAACAGCAATGGATGGGCGGCATTGATGTGCTGTTTGGTTATTGTCGGAAACCTTAAAATTGTCACCGAGCTTTGTGCCATCGCTTAAGTATATTTGAGCGTAAATATCATAATTCATGCCGTTACGATTGTCTTGCCATGTAACAACATAATTTCCGTTTCCATCCCCGGCGATTGAAGGTGCCCCTTGTGCTGAGCCATCACGGCCTGCATGTTCATTTACCAGAAAATCAGGAATGTTTTGAGTATTTCCCGGCAAATAATTAATTATTAAAATGGCTGTTAAAATTGAGAAAATAAAAAATTTGTTTTTCATAATGAGTTCTCCTTATTTTATTATAATTTTATGTGATTCCAAACCTATGGTCGTTTCAACTTTAATAATGTAAACTCCTTCTTCAAACTCCTTTATATCTATTTGAATATTAAAGTCATTTATTTTTCTTTCATGTATCAATAGGCCAAAGCAATTGAAAATTGATACTTTTCTTATTTCAGAAGCAGAAACAATCGTAAAATTTTCTGTAGCAGGATTAGGGTAAACAAGTAGCTTGTTATCTGCAAGCACAGAGCTTTTTGATATTTTGACGATACTGTATTTCCCATCATCATTAGGGTATTTATCCGATACATAAGAATTATATAATGGTTCTATTGTAAAATCGGCAGAAAGAAGTTTGTTTTCAGACCAGACTTTTAAATAAATCGGATTGCCTGCTTCATAACCTATTCCTTCAGTTAAAGTACTAAATACCGGAAGCTCATTTTCAAAAGCACTTTCAGAATTAATTTTAATAGCTCCAAGCATTTTATCGCCATCAAATGCTGCTATTTCATCACCTATCTCTAATCCATTTACGTAAATTGTAAAAACCGGATCGGCAGCATTTCCTCCCTCGAAAGTAAAGTGTGAAGGGTTTGAAATTATTTTTCCGCTTGATTTTGCTGAAGCAGGATAAATAATTTCACCGGAGGCAAACATTTTAACAAGATAACCTTCACTCGGTTGGCAGTCGCCTATTCCGTTTACCCAGATAGGGCCTATTTTACGGAGAGTTTGCCCATTTGAATTTCTAATATAATCAAGATCATCATCCATAATAGTTTCAAATGCAATTAAAGCATCCATATTACTTTCAGGGAAATAGCTCACAAATTGAAACCCTTGTTCTACAGGAATCGGAGTTGTTGGGTCAACAAAAAATCCATTTATTGAAAACGAATCGGATGCAAGCATTTTCACAAGGTAGCCTTCCGAAAATATCCAATTACCGATACCGTTTACCCAGTTTGGGCCAATTTTTTGTAAAGTCTGGCCAAAAGAATTTCTTACGAAACTGAGATTTTCATCTAATAATTCTTCCATCACAACTAACATATCAGGTTCCGGAGGATCAGTATTTGAAGATATAAACTGATATCCTTCATATAAAGCGATTTCTTGATTAAAATTTTCCCAATCGTAAACATTTGCCCAAATGTCAAAGCCTGTTTGCCCTCCGCGGTTATCCTGCCAGGCGGTGAAAATTCTGTTGCTTCCCAAAACAATGGAGGAATTAAATTGTCGCATTTCACCGGTATTTGAAATTCTATAATTGCTTCCGAGAGGTGTTCCGTCGTTTAAGTAGCGTTGAGCATAAACATCATTATCGCCATTTCGCAAGTCATTCCAGGTAATAATAAAATTACCGAATTCGTTTACCGAAATGCGGGGAGAAGATTGATTTTTATCTGAGTTATCGTCGTTTACAAGGAAATTGTTACCAATTGCGGTTCCATCATTCAAATAACGTTGGGCGAAAATGTCATAATTGCCATTACGTTTATCCTTCCAGCTAATGATAAAATTCCCGCTTTCATCTGAGGATATGGATGCTCCGTATTGATACTCATTAAACACACTATCTTCCACTTTAAAATTACTTCCTAATGGTGTTCCATCGCTTAGATAGCGTTGTGCATAAATATCCCAATCGCCATTCCGATTGTCTTGCCAGGCAATGTTAAAATTACCACTTGTATCTATTGCAATATCCGGAAATTGCTGATATGTATTTCCCACATCATCATTAACCTTAAAATTACCTCCTAAGGGTGTACCGTCACTCATATATTGTTGAGCCCAAATATCAGGTTCGCTACCTTTATTTTTCGTAATAGAATCACTATTTAACAGGTTTTCATCATTTAAATATTGAAATGAATAATTATCTAAACTCTCATCTAAAGCATCTCCCCATGTAATAATAAAATCTCCGTTTTTCTTACATGCAACTTTAGAACCATAGTTCACACACGCACTTATGTTGTTAACTTTAAAATTGTTTCCCAAAGGTGTTCCCTCATTTGAGAAACGCTGAGCAAAAATATCGCCCCAATATTCTATGCGAAAGTCTGTCCATGAAATAATAAAGTTACCGTTGGGATCGGATGCAATAGAAGGTGACCATTGGTCGGAATACAAGGTGTCATCATTAACCCTGAAATTGCTATCTAAAGTTGTACCGGTATTTGAAAAACGTTGTAAGTAAATATCATCATTATAGTTGCGATGGTCAACCCAGGCAATTATGAAATTATCACTGCTATCTTTTGCAATTGAAGGATTTGATTGGTTTGCTGCTCCTATATCATCATTGACTATAAAATTGTCTCCCTGTATTGTACCTTCACTAAAAAATGATTGGGCAAATATTTCCCCGTTCCAACTAAAACGGTGGTCTTCCCAGACAATTGTAAAATTCCCGTTTTTATCTTCCATAATCTCAGAGTTATATTGATATGCATTTACCGTATCAGAATTTACTTTAAAGCTATTTCCTAATGGAATAGCATCGCCGGTAAAACGCCGGGCATAAATATCGTAATTCCTCTCATAGCAATTTTCCCAACTGACAATAAAATTCCCTGTTGAATCAGTCGAAATTGAGGGATTCCGCTGATTTGTATTGGTAGTGTCATCATTTATTTTAAAATTATCTCCCAAAGGTGAGCCATCGCTCGAATAACGCTGTGCATAAACATCCCAATTATTATTACGTCTGTCTCCCCAAGAAATGATGAAATCACCGGTTTCTTTAATCGCTATGTCGGGACGTAATTGTAATGAATTACCGGTATCGGTATTAACTTTAAAATTATTCCCTATCGCTGTGCCATCAGCCAAAAAACGCTGAGCATAAATATCATAATCATCATTATATCGTAAATCAACCCAAGCAACAATAAAATTGCCGTTTTTACTACATGAGCTTGTTGGCCAATACTGAATTGAATTTCCAGCCTCATCATTGATTTTAAAATTATCACCTGCTGCTGAACCATCATTTAGAAAACGCTGAGCGTAAATATCCCATTCGTCGTTTCGTTTATCCGCCCAAACAATGACAAAATTCCCACAACTGTCTATTGATACCGAAGGATTTTCTTGTTCTATATCTGTTGTGTCGCTATTAACTTTAAAATTATCACCCAAAGCTGTACCGTCATTTGAAAAGCGTTGAGCGTAAACATCCCATTCCCATGTGTTTCTTTTATCTATCCATGTGATCACGAAATTCAAATTGGGATCAACTGCAATGTCGGGGCCATATTGGCTTCCGCTTCCACTACCACCTTCGTCATCATTAACTTTAAAATTGTTACCGAGAGTTGTACCGTCACTTAGATAAATTTGAGCATATATATCAAAATTCCACTCAATGCGGCCATCCATCCATGTAATAACATAATTGCCGTTTCCATCACCGGCAATATCTGGTGTTTCTTGCTTCGAACCATCTACAATTATTTGTTCATTGACCAAAAAATCAGGAATGTTTTGTGTATTTGCAGGAATATAATTAAATATTATGAAAAGGGTTAAAATGCAGGTAATAAGTAATTTATTTTTCATGGTGAGTCCTCCTTATTTTATAATAATTTTATGTGTTTCCAAACAATTGGTTGTTTCAATTCGGATAACGTAAATACCGGTTTCAAAATCCTTTGTATTGATTTGAATATTTACTTCATTAATATTTCTTTCGAAAATAGATTGGCCAAAGCAGTTGAAAATTGATAATTTTCTTATTTCCGTTGGAGAAACAATAGTAATGATTTCTGTTGCAGGATTAGGGAATAAAAGTAATTTTTCATTTGCAATCGCCGAGCCTTTAGTTACATTCACGATGCTGTATTTTCCATCATCATTAGGATATTTTTCCGAAACATAAGAATCATACATAGCTTTCATAGTAAAATCGGCAGCAACAATATTATTTTCAGACCAGACTTTTAAGGAAATCTGATTTCCAGCTTCATAACCTTTTCCGTTAGTTAGAGTGCTAAATACCGGAAGTTCGTTTTCAAAAACATTATGAGAATTAATCTTTGCCACTCCTATGATTTTATCGCCATCAAAAGCAGCAATCTCATCACCAATTTCTAATCCACTTACATACATAGTATAAACCGGATCGGCTGCATTGCCACCATCAAAAGAAAAATAAGTAGGATTAATTATTGTTTTTCCGCTTGATTTTGCTGAAGCAGGATAAATAATTTCACCTGAGGCAAACATTTTTACAAGATAACCTTCACTCGGCTGACAATCACCAATTCCGTTTACCCAAATCGGGCCGATTTTTCGTAAAGTTTGTCCTTGTGAATTTCTAATATAATCAAGATTATCATTCATAATAGTTTCAAATGCAATTAAAGCATCCATATTATTTTCCGGGAAGTAACTTACAAACTGAAATCCTTGTTCGACAGGAATCGGAGTTGTTGGGTCAACAAAAAATCCATTTATTGAAAACGAATCGGATGCAAACATTTTTACAAGATAGCCTTCCGAAACAATCCAATCGCCGATACCGTTAACCCAGTTCGGGCCGATTTTTTGCAGAGTTGCTCCCGCAGAATTTCTAACGAAACTGAGATTGTCATTTAAAAGCTCTTCCATCACAATTAACATATCCGCTTCGAAGGGATCAATATTTGAAGAAATAAACTGATATCCTTCGCTTAAAGCTATTTCATGATTAAAAATTTCCCAATCGTAAACATTTGCCCAAATATCAAATCCGGTTTGCCCGCCGCGATTATCCTGCCATGAAGCGAAAACTCTGTCGTCTCCCAAAACAACAACAGGTCCGTTTTGTACTAAATCACCGGTATTTGAAATCATGTAATTACTTCCCAGAGCTGTGCCATTGCTCAGGTAACGTTGAGCATAAACATCTTTATAGCCGTTTCGCAAGTCATTCCATGCAATTATAAAATTACCAAATTCATTAACTGAAATGTTGGGATAAGATTGGGAGTTGTTGGAGTTATCGTCATTTACCCGGAAATTGTTACCAATTGGGGTTCCATCAAATAAGTAGCGTTGGGCAAATATATCATAATTACCGTTTCGTTTGTCATTCCATACAATGATAAAATTGCCATCAGCATCAGTTGAGATGCTTGGGTGAGCATTATAGCTGCATGCAAGGCTGTCAATTAATTTTAGATTGCTTCCAACCGGTGTTCCATCACTTAAAAAGCGTTGTATATATAAATCCCAATCCACATTGCGGTTGTCTTGCCATATAATGATAAAATTTCCATTTGTGTCAACAGCAATGTCAGGATAAACCTGATCGGTATTTCCAATGTCGTCATTGACTTTGAAATTGCCTGCAAGAGGAGTTCCGTCACTTAGATATTGTTGAGCAAAAATGTCAGGTTCTGTTCCTTTTTTAGTTTTTGATGAATTACTTTCTAAGATATTTTCATCATCTAAATCACGAAAAGCATATTTGTTTTTTGAGCCATCATCTGAATCGCCCCAGACAATAATAAAATCTCCGTTTTTTTTGCAGGCAACTACCGGGCAATAATTTAAATATCTTCCATTGTTATTTACCAGAAAATTTTCTCCTAATGGAGTACCGTCTGATGAGAAACGTTGAGCAAAAATATTACTTGGATCTCCACTAATACAGGCGTCCCATACTATTACAAAATTTCCTTCAGCATCAACTGCAATTGATGTTGTAAAATGAAGTAAGCTTTCTGTTGAATCATAATTTGCTAATATGTTACTTCCTAAGGCCGTACCATCACTTGAAAAACGTTGAGCGTAAATACTTCCATAATTATAAGAATTACCAAAGCCATTGCGGTTATCAATCCATGCTATAATAAAATTATCGTTATCATCTTTTGCAATTGATGGATTTCCCTGATTTTCACTTCCAATATCGTCGTTGACTTTGAAATTGTCTTCAATCGCCGTTCCATCATTTAAATATGATTGCGCAAATATATCTCCGTTAAAGCCAAGACGACGATCTTCCCATGTAATAGTAAAATTCCCGTCTTTATCTTCCATAATTTCAGAGTGATATTGAAATGTTTCTCCTGTTTCGGTGCTTACTCTAAAACTACTTCCAATAGGAATTGCATCGTAGGTAAATCGCCTTGCATAAATATCGCAAGAATCACCGCAAGCACTCTCCCAACTTACGATAAAATTCCCCATTAAATCTGTCGAAATTGAGGGATTCCGTTGACTTGTATTTGTAGTGTCGTCGCTTATTTTAAAATTATCTCCGAGTGGAGAGCCATCACTTAAATAGCGTTGAGCGTAAACATCCCAATCTCCATTTCGCTCATCACCCCAGGTAATTATGAAATCACCATTTTCTTTTATTGCAATATCTGGACGAAATTGGTATGAATCACCGATATCGGTATTGACTTTAAAATTATTCCCTATTGGTGTGCCATCTGCTAAAAAACGTTGAGCGTAAATATCATAGTTATCATTATATCGCTTGTCAACCCAGGAAACAATTAAATTACCGCTTTTATTGCATGAACTTGTCGGCCAATATTGAGTTGAGTTTCCTACGTCATCATTAATTTTAAAATTATCGCCTATAGTTGAACCGTCTGATAAATAACGCTGAGCATAAATATCCCAATCGCCACTTCGTTTGTCAGTCCATACGATTACAAAATTCCCACAACTGTCGATTGAAATCGAAGGGTGTTCCTGGTCTGCTTCTGTTGTGTCGTTATTAACTATAAAATTACTTCCCAATTTTGTGCCGTCATTTGAGAAACGTTGAGCGTAAACATTCCATTCCCAAGGGTTTTTTTTATCTAACCAGGCGATTACAAAATTTAAATTGGGATCAACAGCAACGACAGGGAAATATTGAACATCTGTTTCATTACTATCGGTAACTTTAAAATTGTCGCCGAGTTTTGTGCCGTCGCTTAAGTATATTTGGGCATAAATATCAAAATTTGTCCCGTTTCGGTTATCTTTCCACGTAATAACATAATTGCCGTTTCCATCACCGTCTATATAAGGTGTCGATTGTTCCGAACCATCGATACCTGCTTGTTCATTTACCAGAAAATCAGGAATGTTTTGTGCACTTGCCGGAAAATAATTTAATGATAGGCTAAGTGAAAAAATAAATAAAATACATAATTTTTTTTTCATAATGAGTTCTCCATTTTAGATTTGTGTTTTTAAATATATTATTCAAAAGATAAATATCATAGTAAGAAGAAAAATTAGAAACTTTCATAATGATTATTTTACATTTTTAATTTATTTCCAATCCGTTTTTCAGCGGAAAAGCGATTTAAAAACTTTGTGCAGCCTTTACCGGCAGCAGCTTGTATTAATATGCCAACAATCTTGTTTATAATAACTTATGATGCATAATGTCGGCATTACGTATTATTAAGCAGCTAAAGTAGGCATAATAAATTTAAAAAGCAAGAAAAAAGAAAAAAGTTAACACATTTATAACATATTGATCGAAAGGTATAAATCAATCATGATTATTTGATTAAAGACATATACCAAATAAAAATTCTCGGATAAAAATAAAAAGCTCAATTAAGTTTTTTTGTCAACGAAATGGCCAAATTATTTCAAGAAGTGACAGGTATTTATCTCTAAGAATATCTTAAAATCAAAAAAATAACTCTTTTATGTAGTAAAATTGCATTTTTTTATTAAAATTGGATTTATTTTGATTTACAAACAAAGTATTAATATTGAGTTATTTAAATTTTTTAAATTCTATTTTTTTTTTAAAATAAAAAATAGATAAAAAATTTGTTTTATTAAAAAAAGTAGTTTAATTTTACGCCATTAACAACGCCAAATATATATTGGCATAAAATCAAGTATTATGAAAAAACATTACTCTTTAAGTAAATTTGGACTTTTTATTGTTGGGATTTCAATCCTAATTCATTTTCAAACTGCCCAGGGGCAGACAACCATTGTAGCCAATACCATAAATACTAGTGGTACTACAACTAGTGTTTCAGCCAACGATTGGGAAAACGTGGGTTCGGCCGTAAGTGTTAGCTTAAATAGTGGAGATAAAGTTTTGGTACTTGGCACTATGGAAGCAGATATAACAAGCGGAAATTCCGATATAACATGTGGGTATAGGCTATCTGATGGGACTACAAATAGTCCTGTTATTAACAGATACGTTGCTTCTAAAGTCTATGACGATGCCGGAATGGCAGCCATAGGATATATTTTTACCTATTCCGGAGCTTCGGGTACAAAAAATTTTAACTTACAACATGCAAAAACAACAGAATCAGGTGCAAACAAACAATTTACTACAAAGGTCGTGTTGGTAGCCATGGTTATTGATGATGCAAATGTTAGCCTTCCAAATAGTATTAAAACAACAGGGGATGTAAATACAACAAGCACTACTTTTGTTCAAGTTACCGGTTCAAAAACGGACGTTATTACCCTAACAAAACCCGGAGGAATCTATTTAACGACTTCGTTTTCGACTTTTGGGAGTGAGGCGCTAACCGCTGAATATGTATTAAGATATTCTACCGAAGGTTCGAATTTTACCGAAATACCAAATACAACTATTTCAAGAACGAATAGTACAAATCCTGGCGCCGCCACAATAAGTGTTTTGTTGGAACATCAAGCTGCAGATGATTATTATTTCGATGTGGCACACAAAACAAATACAGGAACTTTAACTACCAGTAATTTATCGCTTTGTGCTGTTGTGCTTGTTGATGGTAATGGAAAGGTTTTCCCCACTTTTAAATTAACAGGACAAAGTGATGATAATGCAACAGCAAGCTTTGAAGATGTTGCTTCAGATGTTACAACATCTGTAAATGGCACAAACAAGATATTTGTAAGTTCTACTTTTAATATGTCAAGTGCTTCAGTTGTAAATAATGCAGCATTTCAACTTGCTATTACCGGAACAGATGCTTCTTTTTCACAACAAATTCTACAGCGCTATGTTCCTGCCGGTGAAACTGGTAGTGGAGGCATTGTGGGGCTTGCAACAGGATTAAATGCATACACAGATTACACCATAAAATTGCAGCATAGAAGTACTGCAGGCGTGACCCTTACTACGTCAAATGCAAACCTTGTGGGTTTTCAGCTTACAAATTCTCCAACAATAACATGGGATGCCGGTGCAAGTACAAGCGATTGGAATACTGCCAACAACTGGGATCCAAATCAAGTTCCAATATCAAACGTTCATGCTTCAATTCCTGATCTGGCAACAGACCCTGTAATTGCTAACAATCTTGATGCTGATTGTTATGATCTTACAGTTGCAAGCGGAGCAACATTAACCATCCAAAGTACTTCTGGGGGCACAGGTTCGCTCATTGTAAACGGAGCAGCAAGTGGTGATGTTACTGTAGAACGTTTCCTTACTCACGACAGATGGCATTATATAACCGGACAAAGCAATATTTCAGGAAATTTCGACGGATTGAGTATGGGTTTGACCGGAGGTGTAAATAATGACCAGTTTTATCGTTGGGATGAAAGTTTAGTATCGGGGGAAAATACAGGTTTTTGGGTAGATATACTTAATGGTAATGGATCAGGTACTTTAATGGATGATGAAGGTTTTGTTGCTTGTAAAGGATATGGAATTAATTATATTACAACTGATAAAACTTTAAGTCTTAGTGGAACACCTTACACAACTGATCAAAATATCAGTCTTACTAAAACTACAGGAAGCTCAAATCTGGGCTGTAACCTTGTCGGTAATCCTTTTACTTCCACTCTTGCATTAAATGAAAGTGCCGAGAATCCCAACAACTTTCTTACGCAGAATACAGATGTCCTTGATGCATCTTATGTAGCTGCTTATTTGTGGAATGAACAGGCCGGCTGGACTTACCCTGATAATGGTGATTATGTTGCTATAAATAATGTAAGTGCAGCAACGTACATTCAGCCTGGACAGGCTTTTATGGTAGTTGCAAAAACTAATGCGGCTTCTTTATCTTTTCCGGCAGCAATCAGAAAGCATGGAACAGACCCGTTCTACAAGAATACAGGAAACGATGAAATATCGAGGTTTGGGCTTGGTGTAGTAAATCCTGAAGGGGAAACCAATAGTGCGCTTATTGCTTTTAAGACAGGAATGACAAATGGTCTTGATCCTTCGTATGATGCAGGAAAAATGAGTGGTAATATAAACCTTTCTCTTTATACAAAACTTGTTGAAGATAACGGGCAAAATTTTGCAATCCAGGCCCTGCCACCAATAGATGGTACTACTTCTGTGAAATTAGGTTTAAGGGCGGAAATTACCGGAGACTATAAGTTTGAACCCGTAAATATCGAAAACTTTGATGAGAATGTTTCCATTAAACTGGAAGATAAACTAACTGGTAAAATTGTGAATTTTATAAATATTCAGGAATATACATTTACAATAGACGCTGCCGGAACATTTGAAAATAGATTTGTGTTACACTTTAAAAGTGCTGTTGGTATTGAAGAATCTTTTACTGAAACCGAAAATATTCGCTTTTATGTTTACAATAATAAACTTTACATAATTGATAAAGAACTGGAAAATGGAACAATTCAATTATTTAATATTATGGGGCAAGCAGTGATGGAAAAACAGTTTTCGGAAGCAGTAAACACACTTGATTTGAATCTAAAACAAGGGTATTATTTCGTTAGAATAGTAACGGATAAGAAAACTGTTAGCGGGAAAATATATATTAATTAGGATACAGGATGTCACCCAGCATGAAAATGAAAATTAAATCTAATACCTGAAATAAAATATTATGAAAACAAGAATAAAAATATTAACAATTGCCTTACTGATGGCAGCAGCAACTTTTATTTCATCAACTGCAAAAGCCGATGATCCACCACC
>JAEINX010000080.1 GCA_016342645.1 Bacteroidales bacterium
TGCCATAATTTATTTAGCTTATAAGTTGAATTTCAGACATGTAAAATTCAACTATCATCATAGTGCACAAAACAGGATTATAGGCAACGAAAGAAAATCGTAATTAATAACATTTAATAAGGATTCCATTTTTCAAAAAGACGGAATCCTTTGTTTTTTTCCGGCATTCAGTCTTCAGTCTTCAGTCTTCGGCCTTCAGTATCCGACAAAAAACATCTAAAAATATTTTGTTTTTTAATTATTATATTATAATTTTACACTTTATTAAGAATATTGATAGGATGAATACGTGAATTGTTAGGTTTAAATTTTTATTTTTACTAAGCAAATGAGGTAATTACAGAGATTTCTATCATTTAAAAACCTAACAAAAGTTGCCTTGCGTAAAGTTGCAATTATAATGCTCCTATAAGGCAAAATTTAATGCTTGATTTTGAATTAATGATTTTAATTAAGCAAAAAAATGAACTTATTAATCTGCAAAAAAAAGTTTCTTTATATAAGTTTTTGTTTCATTGTTATAAATTATGACCATTAATCAATTAAAAAAATACACATGAAAAACCCATACAAAATTACAGTAATGATGACGATTTGCATCCTCATCACCAACCTTGCTTTTGCAGAATTAACTGCTGATTTTTCAGCCGACCAAACCATAATTATGGCCTGTAATCCAATTCAGTTCACCGACCTGTCTTCAGGAAATCCGACAAGCTGGGAATGGGATTTTGAAAATGACGGAACCATTGACAGCTATGAACAAAATCCCGAATGGACTTATAATGAAATAGGAATTTATTCAGTATCATTAAAAATAAGTGACGGGATTAACGAAGACACCGAATTAAAAGAAGATTTTATAACGGTGATTGAGGCACAGGCTCCGGTTTTAATAAGTCTTACCCCAGGCATTGGAGCCGTAACACTTCTTTGGGAACCCATACCGGAAACTAAAACAAATCACTTTAACTTTGAAGGAGGAGACCCGTCAAGTCCTTTATGGACAATATACATTATTGAAGCAACATTCAATGGAACAGATATGGAAACAGAAGATGAAATTGGTGTATTTGATGGTGACTTACTCGTTGGTACTTTCACTATGGACCAAATATGTACACCCGAAAATCAATTTGAAAATGATATGATAGCTTTTAGTGTACTCGTAAGTGGGCCGGGATATGTTGAAGGGAATTCCTTTACAATGGTAGCATGGGACGAAAGTGAACAAATAGAATCAACTTCATTTGAATATACATTTAACAATCCTTACGGAGATGCATGGACAGGAGATGTTTTCCCAAACGGTGACGGACAATATTCTATGGCAGAATTTTCTTTTTTCAATAGTGGTTACATACCAACATTTAATGTTTATAAAGAAGATGGAACTCTTGTTGCAGGTGGAGTGATAGGAAATACTTATGTAGATTCTATACCACCTTACGGTACACATTGTTACTATGTTACACAAATAATGGAATGCGGTATAGAATCAAATCCATCAAATATAATATGTGTTGGATTACCACCTTATGAAGGAAATATCTTCGGTATAATTACCAATGGAATACATCCTATCGAAGATGCTTTAGTAATACTTGAAGGAACAAGTTATTCAGCCACAAGTGATCAGTATGGCGAATATTGGATTCAGGATATTGAACCCGGAACTTACGATATAACTGCAAGTGCTGTGGGTTACAGCTCTGAAACAAAATATGATCAAGTGTTGTTGCCATCAGAATTTTTAGAGATTAATTTTACTTTATTAGGAAATCAAACCTATGATCTCGAAACTGGCTATCAATTTATTTCCTCACATGTTACGACTGATGAACCTGATATGTTGATCGTAGTTGGAGAAATCTTAAACGAGAATCTTGATTTTATCAGAAACTCACAAGAACAAACATTACAAAAGATTGGCCCGAATTGGGTAAATAATATCGGCAACTGGGTTTTTGACGAAGGCTATCTTGTTAAAATGTTTGCCGATGATTCATTTTCAATTGAAGGATTATCGGTTGATCCCGTAACTCCTATTCCTTTAGAAGTAGGATACTGTTTTGTCAGTTATTTTCCTGAAATGCAAATGAATGCCATAGTAGCTTTTGAAAACATTATTGGCGATGATCTTAGTTTAATAAGAAATTCAAGTGGACATTCAATAAAAAAAATCGGGCCACATTGGGTAAACGGGATCGGGCTTTGTCAACCCAATGAAGGATACCTTATTAATATGTTTGCCGAAGGTGATCTTGTTTATCCTGGTGATGGGGGAGGAGTAACTTCAATTAATGAGGATTTTCAAAGCCAGAGTAATTATCATAACATATATATCCCCGGATGGTTAAATGAAAGAGAAATTGGATATAGAAGTTGGAAAGGAAAAGTAGTCGGGAATGAAAAATATGCTCAGGCTACATCATTGAACTTAAATGGAGAACTTGTATGTTGGTTGATTACACCGAGAATAACTCTTTTTGTAATGAATAGTCCTGTGTTTTCATTTGAAAGCGCCCATGGTAACTGGTTTCATAATGGTTTAAGTGTTCTGATTTCAACCGATTTTGATGGTTCGGATATAACTGCTGCAACTTGGACTCCTTTAGATTGCATTATTGCGGACCAAAATAATTCTGCAGATGAGTGGATACCTTCAGGGCTAATTGACCTTTCCTCTTATTCGGGAAATGCATACATTGGATTCCGGTATGAAGGAAATGGCACAACAAGTGATACAACATCCTATTATATTGATAATATTATTCTAGCTGACGAGAATGAAAATTTAAAAAGTATAGCTTTACTTGAGAAATCTGAAAAACACTGGAATAATGTACAAGGGTCACCGATTGAGCCGATTTGGACAATTTATTTTGAGAAAGGCAGCATGGAACAAGGCGATGAAATTGCAATTTTTGATAGAGAAAATATAGTTGGAACCGGACTTGTAGAATCCGAAAATATTCTTGAGAACGCTATTCCAGTCTTTAGCAATCTTTATGAAGTTGGAGAAAAGCCTATTATTAAAGTTTGGAATAAAAGTGAGAATAAAGAGTTTGTTCTGAATGATTATACTTTTTCAAATCCTTATGGAGATGCCTGGACAGAAAATCTTTTCCCGTCAGAAGATGGAGAGTATAGTTTGCTGGATTTCTCACCGGCAGGAATTTCTGATGATAATGAAACCAGGCAAACAATTTCAATTTATCCAAACCCGACAAGCGGAATAATAACTATAGGAAACCTGACCCGTATGGGACGAGTATGTATTTTGGAAATCACCGACATTACCGGAAAAACCGTGTTTCAATCAACAATAATCAATAAGCAATCATCAATTGAAATAGATCTTTCACGGTTTGAAAAGGGGGTTTATTTCATTAGCACTAACGGTGATGATTTTAAAGAAGTTAAGAAAATAGTAATTAACTAAAACATCCAATTCAATTATCAAATATTCGTAATCAATCAAAAAAAATAATGCCCTATGAAAAAACTAAAGCTTTTATTAATTTTATTTGTATTCGGATTATTAGCAATTTATGAAATCCAGGCTACTATCATTAATGTCCCCGCAGATTTTGCAAGCATACAAGAAGGTATTAACGTTGCTGTTGATGGAGATACAGTACTTGTACAAGCCGGTATTTATGTTGAAAACCTTAACTTTAATGGAAAAAACATAGTTGTAGGATCATTGTTTTTGACAACTCACGATACTGCCTATATTTCTCAAACCATCATCGATGGAAATGAGAATGGAAGTGTTGTGACATTTATTTCGGGAGAAGAACTGATTGCAAAAATTGCGGGATTTACCATAACTAATGGATATGTTGATTTTATTACTTATTATTCAGGAGGTGCAGGGATAAGATGTGAAAATTCTTCTCCGACAATTGAAAATAATATTATCAAAGAGAACTACTGCGATTGGTACACTTATGGTGGAGGCATCTATTGTGAAAACTCAAATTCACATATTTTGAATAATGCAATTTGTTATAATGAAGGTGCTGCCTGGGGTGGCGGGATAGGTATATATGGAGATTCGGAAATATTGATTATAGGAAATATTATCCATAATAATATCACTCAAAGTGGATATGGAGAGGATCATGGTGGTGGAATCTTTTGTTCAGGGACTGCGTGTAATTGCATAGTTGAAAATACTTCCATTTACAGTAATATTGTTTACGATGGCTCTGGTGGAGGGATTTGCTGTAATAATATTTCCAGTTTCGATGTTACGAATGTGTTAATATTTAACAATATAGCCCCCAGAGGGGGTGGAGTATCCTGTCATAATAATTCCTATCCAAACCTGAAAAATGTTACGATATCAAATAATTCAGCTAATAAAGGTGGTGGGATTTATTCCTATTATAATTCTAATCCAAGTCTGAACAGTTGTATTTCCTGGAATAATAGTTCAGAAGAGATTTATTTTTCCGAAGATTTCTCACCCAATACAATAACAATAGCATATTCAGATATTGAGGGCGGATTAGAAGCGATAGTTACCAATAATAATGGTACGGTTAATTGGTTAGAGGGTAATATTGATACCGATCCCTTATTTGCCGATCCTACTAATGGAAATTATCATTTAACATGGACAAATTATCCGGTACCAGATGAAACAAAATCTCCCTGCATTGATACCGGCGATCCATCTTCTCCTCTTGACCCTGATGGAACAATTGCCGATATGGGAGCTTTTTATTTTGACCAATCTCAAGCCTTTATTGAAGTATCGGGCCCTCAAAGCGGAGTGTGGCAGGCGGGTAATACATATCATGCAATTGGAGATATTTCGGTGCAAAACGATGATACATTGAAAATTGAACCCGGGGTAATTATAAAATTTATGGATGATTATTCGTTTAATATTTGCGGAAGTTTATTTGCTGTCGGAACCGAAGCTGATACCATTTTCTTCACATCAGGACAAGCTAACAATAATCCCGGCGATTGGAACGAAATAAAATTTGAAGAAACTTCAAATGATAATAGCATTATTTCTTATGCTTATATTGAATATGCAAATTGTGGGATAGATTGCTATGAATCTTTTCCTTTAATCTGTAATAACAATATCAATAATTGTGGCGAAATGGGAATTAGGTGTGTTGATTCATATCCTATTATAAAAAATAATATTATCAGTAATAATAATAATATTGGGATTCTATGCTATTCTTCATCTCCTAACATAAGCAATAATACTATCACCAATAATACTTATGGAATTGATTGTTATGGATCTTCCCCTACGATAAACAAAAACACCATCATTGAAAATTCTATCGGAATTAACTGCTATAATATTTCATCACCTGCCGTAAGCAATAATACTATAAGTAATAATGGTGGTGGAATCAATTGTTGGCTTTCTTCATTCCCATTTATTGTCAATAATATTTTGTATGAAAACTCTTATGGAATAAACGCAGTAACACCCCCTTCATCCTTAGAGTTCAATTTATTTTTCGAAAATACTACTACAGCTATGGGAGATGGTTTACCTGTTGATTTTGGGGAAATTGTTAGCGTAAATGCTAATAATGATCCTTGCGATCCTTATATGAACTTATTTATGAATCCTGATTTTATTGATCCCAACAATTTTAATTTTCATCTAACGGAAAATTCACCCTGCATTGATGCCGGAAATCCTGATCCGATTTATTATGACCCTGACGGAACGGTGGCTGATATCGGTGCTTATTATTTTAGTCAATCTCAAGTTACTCAACAAATAACTCTTTCATCGGGTTTTAGTTTAATATCCTCACGAATTATTCCTGAAAATCCCGATATGTTAGTTGTGTTTGAAGAAATATTAAACGAAAATCTTGATTTTGTAAGAAACTCTCTCGGACAAACTTTACGTAAAATCGGCCCGAATTGGGTAAACGGAATTGGAGACTGGATTATTGATGAAGGTTACCTTGTTAAAATGTCTACTGATGATTCATTTTCTATCAATGGAATTCAGATTGACCCTGTAACTCCTATTCCCGTTGAAACAGGATTTCAATTTATAAGTTATTTCCCTGAAAACCCAATTGATGCTTTGATTGCTTTTGAAACTATTATCGGTGATGATCTTGATTTTGTTAGAAATTCACAAGGACAGACATTACGAAAAATCGGCCCGAATTGGGTAAACGGCATTGGTGATTGTCAGCCCGGTGAAGGATATCTTGTTAAGATGTTTGCCGATGGGGTTTTAATTTATCCCGGGTCATCAACATTCACTTGTGGCGATCCGTTTATCGATCCACGTGACAAACAAACATACGAAACCGTACAAATAGGCAATCAATGTTGGATGGCAGAAAACCTGAATATAGGAACAATGATAAACGGATCTGAAGAAATGACCGACAATGGAGTTATTGAAAAATACTGTTATGATAATGACCCTGCAAATTGCGATGAATACGGCGGGTTATACCAATGGAACGAAATGATGGAATACACGACAAATCAAAGTGTACAAGGTGTCTGCCCAAATGGCTGGCATTTACCAACCGAAGAAGAATTGACTGATTTAACTGATTTTCTTGGAGGAGAAAGTGTTGCCGGCGGAAAAATGAAAGAAACAGGCACAACACATTGGAATTCACCAAATACAGCTGCTACCAATGAAAGCGGGTTTACTGCTCTTCCGGGCAGCTTCCGGAGGGCCGATAGTAGTTTCATCGATTTGTGCTATTTCGGCCTCTTTTGGTCTTCATCTGATGTCGATATAAATTTAGCATGGTATCGGCTATTGAGCTATAAAGACGGTGACTTTCCCTATGGCTACTACGATAAGAGTTATGGTTTTAGTAGTCGATGTTTGCAGGATTATTCAATATCTAATACGGACGGGCGAAACCTGTTCGACAATTTGTCTATTCAGGAAAGAAACGAGTCTTTTGAATTGTCAGACCCGAAAAGAAAAAGCAAAGAAGCTGTTAAATTTGATTTTGAGGGAGGCAATCCCGCCGAAGCAGTTTACACTCTTTACATAAAAGGCTTGAATATTGGCGATGAAATTGCTGCTTTCGATGGAGATATTTTGGTTGGAACAATCCGAATTAATTCGGAAAAAGCTTTTGAAAATGAACTACCCGTATTTAGTACTTTAACAAATGGAGTTGGTTACATAGAAGGCAATCCGATTACTTTTAAAGTCTGGTCTGATAATAAAATTGTTTCAGCTGATTTTATAATGGAATCTATTTATGATTCTTATGTTTCTGATGTTTTCCCTGAAGAAGACGGGAGATATAGTATCTTGAATATTACCAAATATACTTCAGATTTAAGTGATGATTTAATTGTTTATCCTAATCCCTCTAATGGTATTATCAACATTTTTTCAAATGAAATAGTTAAAAAAGTTGAAATATTAAATTTATCTGGGCAAAGTATAAATACAAAAATAGAAAATTCTAAGGAAATTTCTATTGACCTCTCGTATTTGAATCCCGGGGTATATTTTATCAGGCTTTATTCTATTACAAAAATTAGAATTAAAAAAATTCTGATTGATTAAAGAGTATTTCTTTTTGTTGTTATATTTGCAAACAATTAGAAATGTATGCTATTTATTGAATTCAAAAATAAAATGTTTGATCTAGGTTGTTTTAGTAATAACCAGGTGTTTTCGTGGAAATCCGGCTTTGAAAGAGCAAATTTTGTAAGGTGGGCAAAAAAGGGATATATTATAAAGCTTAGAAATGGTTTTTATTCATTTCCGGAATACTTTAAAGTTACCGGATTTGATTTTTATATAGCAAACAGTATTTACTCACCTTCTTATATTAGTTTACATTATGCACTTCATTATTATGGAATAATCCCGGAGGGAGTTTCGCAGATAACATCAGTAAGCAGCCTGAAGACCTCTCATTTTGAAAACAAATTTGGTACATTCACATATCAAACCATGCGTCCCGGATTATTGTTTGGCTATGAAGAAAGGCATTTTGGAAAATGGACAATCAAGTTTGCAGTTCTTGAAAAAGCAATCATTGATTTGTTTTATCTGTATCCTTTTTATAACAGTGAAGTTGAGATTGAAGAATTGAGGTTCGACAGGGATATGCTTAATGTTGATACAGACATAATGTTAAAATATGTTGAAAAATTTAAGAATAAAGCATTAGAAAAGAGAATAAATTTAGTATTAAAAGTTTATGATTTATGATTAATATTGAACAAATATTATCGTACTACCCTGAGCAGTTGCAAAAAACAAAGAAAATACATCTTATACGAGAATACTTGCAGTTTATGATGCTTAACCACTTGTCGAACTCTAAATTTGCAAAATATCTTTGTTTTATTGGAGGAACAAACCTCAGGTTGATTCATGGAATTGATCGTTTTTCAGAAGATTTGGATTTCGATAATAAAAACATGAACAAGGTAAAATTTATTAATATGACCGATTCACTGTTAAGGCATCTTCAAAACAATGGATTAAAAGTAATTGCGGATGATAAGTTAAAAGATGATCAGCTTATGTCATATCGTAGAAATCTTGTATTTCCACAGTTTCTTTATAATATTGGATTATCACCTTTTAGAGATGCAAAGTTTTTGATTAAAATAGAAAGTCAGAATCAGGGAGTTGAATATAAACCCGAGAATATATTGATGAATGGTTGCGGTTATGTTTTCAATTTTCCTGTTCCCTCGAATGATGTGCTCTGCTCAATGAAGATATCAGCATTGTTGAGTCGGAAAAAAGGAAGGGATTTTTATGATGTCATGTTTCTGCTATCAAAAACACAACCGAATTATGATTTTTTAAAAGTTCGAACAGGTATATCTACACCAAATAAATTGAAAGAAATATTGATACAAACAACCAAAAGCACTGATTTAAAACACAAATCTAAAGACTTTGAGCATCTCATCATTGACAAAAACAATGCAAAACAAATATTGCTTTTCCCTGATTTTATTTCTCAGGCAATCGGTGAATAAAAATAGTTTCTGATGTTTTCTCTGAAGGAGACGGGAGATATAGTGTTGTAAACATTTTAAAAGGAACTTCGGCCGAAAGCAATGAGATAGTTATTTATCCTAATCTGGCAAATGGTTTAATCAATATTTTTTCCCAAAATGAAATTATTAATATTTCGGTTTATAATAATATCGGCCAGATTGTTTATAAGGGAACGGAAACTAAAATTAATGTCAATAATTTTGTATCGGGTGTTTATTTCATTAGAATTAATGATGGTAAAGAACTAATGAACAAAAAGATATTGATTGAATAACAAGGAAAATTAATGTCTTTTTAGAAAGTTTTTTAATAGTCAAAAATATTTAGAAATTTATTTTATGCAGGGGGTTGTACTTCCTGCTTTTTTTTATGTTTTATTTTAAAAAAAATATTTATATTTGGCCGAAAATTACAATTTATTAATTTAACAAAAGTTATTATTATGAAAAAATCTTACAAATTTCTTTTAGTGCTTCTGGCCGTATTATTTACTTCAGGAGTAGTTTCGTCGCAAACTCTTCTTTATGAAGATGATTTTGAATCTTACACCACAGGCGGTTATGTAGCAGAACAAAACCCCGATTGGTGGATAACATGGAGTGGTGGAACCGGTGGAGGTGAAGATGGGATAATAAGCGAAGCCTTCTCTCATAGCCCAATTAAATCCGTATTAATTGATGAAACCGGTGGCGCAACCGATTTATTATGGTTGTTAGGAGATAAGACCTCAGATATTTACAATGTAAGTTTCTGGATGTATATTCCTTCGGGTTTTTGTGGATATTATAATTTTCAACACTTTGAGGCCCCTGGAGTTGAGTGGGCAATTGAAATGTATTTCCATACCGATGGAACTACCAGATTCGTAATTGCAGGGGATGATATTGTTATGAATTACAATCACGATACCTGGTTTTATATGGAGCATATTATTGACCTTGATGCAGAAATTGCACAGGCTTATATAGACGGTGTGCTTATTACCGAATGGCTTTGGAGCATGCAAAGCAGTGGAGCCGCCGGAGCCAATCAACTCGGAGCAGTTGATTTCTTTGCTGGTGCCGAAGGTGCTGATACTCCAAAATATTATTTTGACGATGTAAGATATACTCAGGGAAATATTCCTCCCGGCCCGATAATAACTGTTGATCCTAATCATTTTGATGTTAGCCTGGAAATTGGCCAAACACAAACAAATGGTTTAACAATTGGAAATGAAGGAGAAGAAGACCTGATATATGCAATCTCAATTGAATATACCGATGATGACTGGTTGATGGTAAATCCAACAAGTGGAACAGTAATACCGGGGGAAGCTGATATTAATGATGTAAGTTTCGATGCAACAGGCCTTGACGCCGGTACTTATTATGCAACTATTGTTATTGAAAGTAATGATATTTTAAATCCTGTAGTTGATATTCCTGTTTCTTTAACCGTTATGGCAGTTCCGCATTTCAATTTTGAAGGTGGAGACCCCTCAAGTCCGTTATGGACAATCTACATAGGAGGTGCCATGTTAGAAGGTGCTGATTTAGTTCCCGGCGATGAAATTGGTATTTTCGATGGTGATTTATTGGTTGGAGCTATAATTTTAGACCAAGTTTGCACTCCCGAAAATCAATTTGAAAACGATCTTACAGCATTTAGCGTTTTGGTTAGTACTCCGGGCTATCAGGGAGGTAATCCATATTTCTTCAAATGTTGGGATGCAAGTGAAGAATTAGAGGTTGCGAGTTTTGAAATTGAATTATTCAATCCTTATGGCGATGCCTATATCGGTGATGTATTCCCATTAGATGACGGAGAGTATAGTATTGTAGCTTTGGATTTCTTATCAGGAGCTTCTCAAACATTCAACTTATCATTTGGTTTCCAATTTATATCCTCAGCAGTTGATCCCGTTGATCCTGATATGTTAATAGTTATGGCAGATGTTTTAAATGATAATCTTGATTTCGCAAGGAATTCACAAGGCCAGACATTACGTAAAATCGGTCCAAACTGGGTTAATGGTATTGGTGATTGGGTTATTGATGAAGGTTACCTCGTTAAAATGTATGCCGATGATTCGTTTACAATTACCGGGTCTTCAATAATGCCAAGCACACCGATTCCTGTTGAAGCAGGATTTCAATTTGTAAGTTATTTCCCTTCAGATCCGATAAATGCTTTGGATGCGTTTGCAACAATTATCGGCGATAACCTTGATTTTGTAAGAAATTCGCAAGGTCAGACATTGCGTAAGATTGGCCCTAACTGGGTTAATGGTATTGGCGATTGTCAGTTAGGTGAAGGATATCTTGTAAAAATGTTTGCCGATGGTGAAATAATTTACCCTGTATGGGCAAAATCAAGTGGAAAAACACTAATTTTACCTACTAATTTTATTTTTGATCGTGGTAATCCTGCCAAAGAAGTATATACAATGTATATTGACGGATTGGAAATTGGAGATGAAGTTGCAGCATATAATGGAAATGTTATGGTAGGAGCTACAAAAATTATTTCTCAAGATGCTTTTGAAAACGAACTTCCGGTATTTAGTGCTTTAATCAACGGTCAAGGATATGTATCCGGTATGCCAATTACACTTAAAGTTTGCTCTAATAATAATATTGTTTCCTCAAGTTTCACTATGGAACCTGTTTATGATTCTTATGTTTCTAATGTTTATCCTGCCGAAGATGGGAAATATAGCATTGTTAATATTACCAAGAGCTCATTTGATGAAGCAGAAGGAAGAATAAGAATTTTCCCAAATCCCGCTTCAGATATTATTAATATTACCTCTTCATATGAAATACAAAAAATTTCAATTTTCAATTTTATTGGTCAATCGGTTTATTTTGGAAATGAAATTCAAATTAATACAAATAATTTTGAAGCCGGTGTTTATATTGTTAAGATAGAAACAGTTAATGGTATAGAAACTCAAAAAATTACTATTAAATAATTTTCAATTTAAGAAAAGTTTTTAATAGAGAATGATTATTGAAATCCTCCAAATCTTTTAAGTTTGGAGGATTTTGTTTTTTATTTTAAGTGCTTATTAATCATATATTATTAATATGAAAATTAAAAGATTTTGTGGGAAATATTTTTTTTGCAAATAATTTAAAAAATTTCTTTATTTATTAAAAAATTATTTTATATATTTGCATAATATGAATAGTCAGATTTTATAAGTAAACTAATTATTATTTTTTTGACTTAGAGGTAGTCTGACCTAATTTTGTAAATGTTAACATAAATTTGATTTTTTGTAAATAGAAATTAGAAGCATTAGCACATTAATTTATGATAAGAATTAATGAAAATCAAACTACTGAAAATATATTCAAATTCTTATCAAAAAAATGTTTTTTTAAAAAAATGAAAATACATAGCAACTTTCATGTTAGTATTATTGTCTAAGCATGTATTGTGTATGTATCTTTTACTTGTAAATAAATAAAATAATAAATAGAAAGAGAAGCAATGAAGAAAATTACAATGTTATTTTTGATGATGTTAGGTGTAATGTCATTAAGTTTTATTCCTAATTTTGCAAATGCTCAGCATTTTGATTTTGAGGGAGGAAATCCTGCCGATCCTGTTTGGACAATATATTTAGGAGGCGCAACTGTTGGAGGTGTTGATCTTTTAGCCGGAGACGAAATTGCTATATTTGATGGCGAAACTATGGTTGGTGCATTTGAACTTTCGCAAGTTTGTACACCTGATAATCAATTCGAAAATGCTATTGTTGTATTTAGCACATTACTATCCGGATCGGGATATACATCTGGCAATGCTTATTCATTTATAGCATGGAGTGAAAGTGCTCAGGAAGAATATGAAGATTTTGAATGTACATTATCAGATCCTTATGGAGGAGCATGGATAGAACCGGTCTTCCCGAATGGTGATGGACAATACAGTATAGCAGAAATTGATTTTGCTATCAACGGCCCTCACTTTATCTTTGAGGGAGGAAATGCTGCTGATCCTGTTTGGACATTATACATTGCAGAAGCTACTTTTGATGGCACTGATTTGGAAGCAGGAGATGAAATTGCGGTTTTTGATGGTGAAACAATGGTTGGGGTTTTTATACTAACTCAGGTTTGTACTCAAGGAAATACTTTCGAAAATGCAATAGCAGTTTTCAGTACACTTAATAGTCAACCTGGATATACAGTCGGGAATCCTGTCATTTACAAATGTTGGGATGCAAGTGAGGAAATCGAAATTGAGAATGCTTCTATTTTTTATGATGATCCTTATGGAGGGGCATGGACTGAGAACTTTTTTCCTGATGGAGATGGTCAATACAGTATTCCATATATATCTTTTAGTTCGGGAGGTACAATTTCGGGAATAGTTAGTCTTAATGGTGGGCCTGGAAATGTAACCGAAGTATTGGTAACGGCAGGTAGTGTTTCTGTTAATCCGAATGACGAAGGTTATTATGAAATTGGGCCCATTGATCCGGGAACTTACAATGTTACCGCAAGTTTAGAGGCTTATTACCCTGAAACTGAATCGACAGAAGTTATTGCAGGTGAAATTTCAACTGTTGATTTTACTTTAAATCCTGAAGTTGGAAACATTGCCGGAACTGTAAAAGACGAATTAACCGGTGAACCTCTCGAGGGTGTTTTAGTGTCTATCGGAGAAGATTCTTATGAAACATGGACCGCATCTGATGGAACGTATATTTTATCCGATTTGTTAATAGGTACTTATGATGTTACAGCATCCTTTGATAATTATTACCCCGAAACAATATCTGGTGTTGAAGTAATTGTTGATCAGACAACAATAATTGATTTTGAATTAATGCCGGAACCGGGAATTATAAACGGAACTGTCACTTTGGAAGGCGGCCCCGGAAATGTAACTGAAGTTGATGTTATGGTTAACGGTAGCACATATCATCCAAATTCAGTAGGATATTATGAAATAACAGGACTCAACCCCGGTACTTATGAAATTAGCTTTTCATTAGAGGCATATTATTACGAAATTGTGTCGGGTGTTGAAGTTTATTCAAATGAAATCACAAACGTTGATATAACTTTATTCCCTGAAGTCGGAATCATTGATGGTTTTGTACTTTCAGCCGACCTTGATGGAGAACCCATTCACGGTGCTACAGTCACTGCTGATGGTATTAGATACGACAAAAATATCTATACTGCCATTACCGACACGACCGGATATTATATAATAGAAGGTGTAGAAATAGGGACATATAATGTAACTGCTGATGCATATAACTATTATTCGGAAACAATAACAGGAGTTGAAGTAATAGTTGACGAAACAACAAATGTTAATTTTGAATTAATACCGGAACCTGGAATTATAGAAGGAACTGTCACTTTGGAAGGCGGTCCCGGAAATGTAACTGAAGTTGATATTATGGTTAACGGTAGCACATATCATCCAAATTCAGTAGGATATTATGAAATAACAGGACTCAACCCCGGTACTTATGAAATTAGCTTTTCATTAGAGGCATATTATTACGAAATTGTGTCGGGTGTTGAAGTTTATTCAAATGAAATCACAAACGTTGATATAACTTTATTCCCTGAAGTCGGAATCATTGATGGTTTTGTACTTTCAGCCGACCTTGATGGAGAACCCATTCACGGTGCTACAGTCACTGCTGATGGTATTAGATACGACAAAAATATCTATACTGCCATTACCGACACGACCGGATATTATATAATAGAAGGTGTAGAAATAGGGACATATAATGTAACTGCTGATGCATATAACTATTATTCGGAAACAATAACAGGAGTTGAAGTAATAGTTGACGAAACAACAAATGTTAATTTTGAATTAATACCGGAACCTGGAATGATTGATGGTGTGGTTTATGATAATCATACGGGAAATGTAATTGAAGGTGCTAATATAATTATTGAAGGAACTTCTCTCGAAGCATATACAAATTCCGATGGTTATTATTTAATTGAAAATGTAACAGTTGGAGTTTATAATGTATTGGCTTTTGCAGAAAACTATGAAAATGCGATAATTGTAGATGTTGAAGTTTTCAGTAATGAAACAACAACAGTTAATTTTGATCTTGTTCCGGATCCTGGTGGCGTTGAAGGTACGGTAATTGATGAATTTACTTTATCTCCAATAGAAGGAGCATTAATTACAATTGATGGAACAGCCTATTCTGCTAACACAAATTCAGATGGATATTATTTTATTGAATATGTTTTTGTTGGAGAATACACATTAATTGCAACTGCTGATAATTATTTTGAATCAATTAAATATGATGTCGAAATTTTTAGTAATGTGGTTACAACAGTTGATTTTGAACTTCATCCCGAACCAGGATCAATTGAAGGATATATTGTTGATGCATTCACCGGCGACCCGGTTGAAGGCGCTGAAATAAATGTGGAAGACACATACTGGGCTTACACCAATGCCATGGGTTATTATTTTATAGAAGAAGTTGAGGTTGGTACATATTCTCTTCTTGCTGAAGCCGATGGATACTATCCTGAAGAAAGTACGGTTTCTGTATTTTCAAATGAAACGACAGAAGAAAATTTTCAACTTTATCAAATACATTTTGAATTTCCCGGAGGAAATGCAGCCGACCCTGTTTGGACAATTTATTTATCGGGTGCGACTTTAGATGAGATAGATTTACAAGCTTACGATGAAATTGCAATATTCGACAGTGAAATTATGGTTGGAAAAATTAAACTTACACAAGTTTGTACACCTGATAATCAATTTGAAAATGTCCTAATTGCTTGGAGTACTTTGCAATCAGGTGAAACAGGTTATACTCCCGGTAATGAATTCTCTTTAAAATGTTGGGATGCAAGTGAAGGCCTGGAGGTTGAAAACTTTGATGTTACTTTTTATGATCCATATGGCGATGCTTATGTTGGAGATGTATTTCCCGAAGGTGACGGACAATATTCAATTGTGGATGCTGATTTTGTTACAACAGTTACACAAACATATAATTTAACTTATGGTTATCAATTTATTTCAGCTCGTACTAATCCTGAAATACCTAATATGACTGATATTTTTACTGAAGTCTTTGATAATCTTGATTTTGTTAGAAATACAGCAGGTGCAATGTTACGTAAAATTGGTCCTAACTGGATTAACAGTATAGGTGATTGGGTTACTGAAGAAGGTTATCTTGTTAGAATGAATGTTGCAGATTATATGGAAATTGAGGGTATTGAAATTGATCCTCAAACCCCAATTGAGTTATCTTATGGTTTCCAGTTTATAAGCTATTTGCCTGATGCTCCAATGGATGCTTTAGTTGCTTTTGACAATATTTTAGATAATTTGGATTTTGTTAGAAATACAGCAGGTGCAATGTTGCGTAAAATAGGGCCTAATTGGATCAATAGTATTGGTGATCTAAATCCCGGCGAAGCTTATATAGTTAGAATGAATGATGCCGATATATTGATTTACCCCGAAAGTGGTGAAAAATTTAGCGGAATAAATAATCTACAACCTAAATATTTTAAATTTAATGGTGGTAATGCTGCCGATCCTGTTTATACAATGTATATAGATGGCTTGGAAATTGGGGACGAAGTTGCTGCTTTTGATGGAAATAAATTGCTTGGTTCAACAGTAATTAATTCTAATGATCAATTAGATAACGATCTTTCAATATTTAGTACAATAAATGAAGGAAGCGGTTATCAAATAGGAAATGAAATTGTTTTAAAAATTTGGAATACATTTGCCGGTGAAATTAAAAATGTTGATTTTGTAATGAGTAATAATTATGAAAATGCTTACACCGGAAAGGTTTATCCTTCAGAGGATGGTCAATTTAGTTTTATTTCAATATCAAAAAATTCAGATGCATTAATTAATAATTCAGATGATGTAATGATCTATCCAAATCCGGCTTCAGATTATATAAAAATTATCTCATCAAATCAAATTACAAATATCAAATTATTGAATTCTGTCGGAAAGCTAATTTTTCAGTCAGATAATAATGAAAAAGAAATTCAAATTGATGTATCATACTATCAATCTGGAATATATGTTTTACAAATTAATACTATAAATAAAATAATAACGAAAAAAATTACAATAAAATAAATAAATAAAAATTTAGTGAGAAGAAACATTTTATAATTCTAATCGTTGGCTAAACTGAGAAATCATGTTTAGCCTGATTGGTTTTTAATTAAAAAAAATAATAAATATACAAAACAATAAAATTGAATAAATTACAAATTATAATATTAATCATATTTTTTATACTAATCTTAAATTTTACCCTATGAAAAATTTTACTAAAAATTGTTTGTTGTTGGTGATGATTCTATTATCAACAATGGTATTTTTACCGCAAGCAAAATCACAACACTTTGATTTTGAAGGAGGAAATGCAGCTGATCCTGTATGGACACTATATTTTCAAGGAATAACCTTAGATGGTGTTGATTTGGAAGCGGGAGATGAAATTGCTGTGTTTGATGGCGAAACAATGGTTGGGGCTTTTATCCTAACCCAGGTTTGTACCGAACCTAATCAATTTGATAATGCATTAGCAGCTTTCTCCACACTTCAAAGTGGCCCGGGATATACAACCGGAAATCCGGTTACATATAAATGCTGGGATGCAAGTGCAAGCTTTGAAGGAATTGATTTTACAGTTGAATATAAAAATCCTTATGGAGATGCATGGACTGAAAATACCTTTCCTGACGGAGATGGACAATATAGCATTCCGGTTGTAAGTTTTACCTCTGGTGGGCCAACCACTTACGAAGTAATAACCGAAGCAAATCCTATTGAAGGAGGAACAACTACCGGTGACGGAATTTATGAAGAAAATACCGATGCCACAGTAATTGCAACTGCAAATACCGGATATGAATTTGTTGATTGGACAGTTGATGGAACACAAGTTTCAACTGATGCCTCATATACATTTACTGTAACAGCAGATATTACTTTAGTAGCAAATTTTAATCTTCTTCCTGTTTTTTACACAGTAACAACAGAAGCAAATCCTGTTGAAGGAGGAACAACAACCGGCGACGGACCTTATGAAGAAGGAACCGATGCCACAGTAATTGCAACTGCAAATACCGGATATGAATTTGTTGATTGGACAGTTGATGGAACACAAGTTTCAACTGATGCTTCATACACATTTACTGTTATGGCTGATATTACTTTAGTAGCAAATTTTGAAGAAATTATTATTCCTGCTCCAGTATTGGTTAGCGCAACACCAGGAATTAAAGAAGTAAGTCTTGTTTGGGAAGCAATACCAGAAGCAAAAACAGGTCATTTCTTTTTTGAAGGTGGAAATGCTGCTGATCCGGTTTGGACACTTTATATAGGAGGTGCCACTGTTGGTGGTGTTGATCTTGTAGCAGGAGACGAGATAGCGGTGTTCGATGGCGATATTATGGTTGGCTTAATTGAACTTACACAAGTTTGTACACCTGATAACCAGTTTGAAAATGCCGTTGCTGCATTTAGCACACTTAATTCAGGCCCTGGTTATACTCCAGGAAACGCTTATTCTTTTAAAGCATGGAGTGAAAGTGCTCAGGAAGAATATGATGAATTTGATATTACATTATCAGATCCTTATGGCGGAGCTTGGACAGGTCTCGTTTTCCCTGATGGAGATGGACAATATAGCATGGTAGAAATAGACTTTGCAGGTGGCCCTGCACCAATATTATTCAATGTTTATTATGAAGATGGTACTCTTGTAGCAGGAGATGTTGAAGGGTTAACATATACAGATATCGGTTTAATTGGCGGACAAGAATATTGTTATTATGTAACACAAATTCTTGAAGGTGGAGGAGAATCTACAGCTTCAAATGTTCTTTGTGCTACACCATTACCTCAAGAATATATTGTAACAACAGAAGCAAATCCTATTGAAGGAGGAACAACTACCGGTGACGGAATTTATGAAGAAAATACTGATGCCACAGTAATCGCAACTGCAAATACCGGATATGAATTTATTGATTGGACAGTTGATGGAACACAAGTTTCAACAGAAGCTTCATACACATTTACTGTTACATCTGATATTACTTTAGTAGCGAATTTTAATTTACTACCTGTATTTTACACTGTAACAACAGAAGCTAATCCTGTAGAAGGCGGAACAACTACCGGAGATGGAGATTATGAAGAAGGAACCGAGGCAACAGTAATAGCAACTGTAAATTCAGGCTATGAATTTGTTGATTGGACAGTTGATGGAACACAAGTTTCAACAGATGCTTCATACACATTTACTGTTATGGCTGATATTACTTTAGTAGCAAATTTTAATCTTCTTCCTGTTTTTTACACAGTAACAACAGAAGCAAATCCTAATGAAGGAGGAACAACTACCGGTGACGGAATTTATGAAGAAAATACCGATGCCACAGTAATTGCAACTGCAAATACCGGATATGAATTTGTTGATTGGACAGTTGATGGAACACAAGTTTCAACAGAAGCCTCATACACATTTACTGTTACATCTGATATTACTTTAGTAGCAAATTTTGAAGAAATTATTATTCCTGCTCCGGTATTGGTTAGCGCAACCCCGGGAATAGAAGAAGTAAGTCTTGTTTGGGAAGAAATTCCACTAACAAAAACAGATCACTTCATGTTTGAAGGCGGTGATCCATCAAGCCCATTATGGACAATTTACATAGGCGGAGCTACATTCGATGGAATGGATATGGAATCAGGTGATGAAATAGGTGTTTATGACGGTGACCTTTTGGTAGGAGC
>JAEINX010000081.1 GCA_016342645.1 Bacteroidales bacterium
AATTCTATTGGAGTTTGAGGATTAACTACTATTCCGTCAATTATTAAAACATCTGCCTCATTCATTTTAAAAAGATAACCTTCCGTATTTATCCAATCACCGATACCATTTACCCAGTTGCCGCCAATATTTTGCAGCATTTGCCCTTGTGAGTTTCTTACAAAACCAAGATTATCATTTAAATTATTTCCCAACACCTCAAGCATATCGGGATTTTCAGGTGAGCGATTTGATGAAATAAATTGGTATCCTGAGTTTAGGTCTATTTCCTGTGAATTACCGGATAATACCGTAATATAATTTTCTTTTACAAAAGTGTTAGTACTATCAGGTGATCCTGCTGTTATTTTTAAACTTACCGAATATGTGCCGGGTTCTGTGTATGTCCATGATGGGCTTTCTTCATTAGAATCAATAATACCGTCATTATCAAAATCCCATTCATATAATTGAATATTCCCGATTGAGAAATTACAAAACTCAACTGATAAGGGTTGATTGCCCTCTGTTGATGTGGTTGAAAAATTTGCAAGAACAGGTTCCTGGCCTTTTGCAAAGGGATGAAATACTTCAAAAGTTACTCCATAATCTGTAGAATGAAGAATATATGTATGGGCATTTTGCCACATCATATTAATAAACTTTAATGACATATATATTTCACCATTGCTTCTGCCTCCCACAATATCATCAAAATGGATAGATGGATTAAACTTATTATTTATAATCCAAGTAGTGCCATAATTGTCAGAGTAGTATAACTTTTGAGAATTTCTGTTAAGTAAAAATAACTCTCCATACTGATTGCCTCTGCTTAATTTAATGAAATTAGAGGAACCCATTAAAAACTTTTTTTGTGTTATTAAATTTTCAAAATTATCGTCTGATCTCAACAAATATAATGTGTCATTGACACCCCATTTATTAACTATAATATAACCTACATTCTCTTTATTATCAAGTTCTACATCAATTTTACCTCCAAAGAAACCATTACAACTATGGTTTATGAAATTATTGCCAAAATTCTCACTATGTTTTGAAAAACCGGAATAAATAAAACCATCTTGCCTTCCGCTATTTATTTGTATTTCAATACCACCGCTTCTTAATTGCCAAGTACCAATATTTCCGAAATCGTAAGATATATATAATCCTTCCCCCATAGTTGCATAATAAATAACGCCAGGAGTTTTGTCAGCAGTGATAGACATAATACTTGAGGTAAATGTGTTATCAACACAAACAGCAGTTTGACCAAAATTCGTAGAATAATATAATCCGTAACCAGTATTTGTTGGACCAATAAAATATATTTCACCAAGTACTGGTCCTCGGGTTATTTTGGAATCAGAAAAAGAAACAATTGCAAGAAATAATAATAATATTAATAAATTTAGCTTTTTCATTTTTGGCCTCCGTTTCTTATATAAATTAATTTTTTTGTAATTCTTTTTTTGTTTATTTTAAAAATACAAATCTAATGTATTTTGATTAGAAAAGCAATATTTTTTTATCCACCCCCGGCCCCTCCTTTCGAAAAAGGAGGGGAGCGAACTGTCAGGTTATAAGTAGAAAACTAATATGAATTTAGTTTCTTTACGACCATACAGCTTAAAGGGATAAAGCTTTAAGAACGATCAACTTCGTATCCCCAGTTTCCCAATTCCTGGACTAAAATTTATTTTTAGGTGCTTCATGCAATTCTTTTTTCAATATTCATTAAGTTGTGGTTATAACCTACACCAAAGATGTTTCAACTTGGGTTAGGCACTGCAAGCCTGCAATGCGAAAAAATTCAATCAGTTTTAAATTTTTGTTTGTAGTTTTGCCGTAAGTATGAACTAAATGAAAAATAATTCAAATTTTATTTTATGAAAGCACTAAAACTTTTTACATTAATTCTTTTTTTAATAACAGTTATAACATCAAAAGGGCAAAAAAATATTGAGGGCCAGATCAACCCTCAGGTTTTACAACAAATTAAAAGTTCGGTAAAAGATAATCCCGAAACCAGAGCACTTATTAATGCAGTAACCAATAATGGAATCAAGAAACTTGCAGTTAACCATAATAATGTTGGGAAAATTAATCACTTTTTCTCAAATAAAATAGAAACAAAAGCGATTACAAATCAAAAGTCGTCTGGACGTTGCTGGCTTTTTACAGGTCTAAACACTTTACGGCCCATTGTAACCGAAAAACTTAATTTAAGTAAGTTTGAATTTTCGGAGACTTATTCCTTCTTTTACGACCAACTTGAGAAATCAAATTTGTTTTTAGAATCAATTATTTCAACCCGCGATCTAAAAATCGACGATAGAAAAGTTGAATGGTTGTTCAAAAACGCAATCGGAGATGGTGGGCAGTGGACAACATTTGCCGATATTGTCAACAAATATGGCCTCGTGCCGAGCAATGTTATGCCTGAAACATCTCACAGTGAAAGCACCGGTATGATGTCGCGTCTTTTAAGGCGAAAACTTCGTGAGGATGGAGTTTCATTACGAGAAATGCATCTTGATGGCAAAAACCTGAATGAAATCAGATTAGAAAAAATAAAAATGCTTTCCGAAATTTATAAAATGCTCGTATTGTGTCTCGGCGAACCTCCTACAGAATTTGTATGGCAATATAAAGATAAAGACGACAAGATCAGTGAGGAAAAAAAATATACTCCAAAATCATTTTATAATGAATTTGTCGGAATTGACCTTAACGAATATGTGATGATAATGAACGACCCGACTCGGGAATATTTTAAGCTTTATGAGGTTGAATACGACCGCAGCCTGCAAGACGGTAATAACTGGAAATATATTAACCTCCCGATTATAGAAATTAAAGAATTTGCAAAAAACTCAATTCTCGGAAATGAGGCAATGTATTTTTCGTGCGATGTCGGTAAACAATTAAACACAAGTTTCGGTACTCTTGATTTGAATAATTACGATTATGATGATTTGTTTGATGTTAAGTTTGACATGGATAAATCACAAAGAATTTCAACTTACGAAAGCGGCTCAACTCATGGAATGGCTTTGGTCGGTGTTAATATTCTTGAAAACGGAGAAATCGACAAATGGTTATTAGAAAATTCGTGGGGAACCGATAAAGGACACAATGGATATCTTACAATGACTGACGATTGGTTTGGAGAATACCTTTTCAGAGTTGTAATCAGCAAGAAATATCTTGATAAGAAAACCCTTAAAATTCTCGATACAAAAGCAATTTTATTACCCCCTTGGGATCCAATGTTTGCTCCTGAGAAGTACTAGAATATTAAATATTAATTCTTTAAAATATGATCACTTATATAGGGAATATTATTAAAAAATGGTTAATCAGCTTAAACATATCTGAGGAAATAGCTCACGAAATCACTGATTTTACAGGTTTGATTTTGGTTTTAATTCTTGCCTGGATATCATTTTATATTGCAAAGCGAATAATTATTCATATTGTACATCTTTTAGTAAAAAAATCAAAAACCAAATGGGATGATGTACTGGCCGAAAAAAATGTTTTCAACAGGTTAGCTTATCTTGCACCGGCAATTGTTATCCATTTGCTTACACCTCTCGTCATCCCCAAATACGAATTTGCTATTACGGTTATTGAAATCGTCACAAAAATATATATGATTTTTACGGTTTTGGTAGTGATAAACTCATTTCTTAATGCTCTTAGCCATATTTATCAAAACTATGAAATATCAAAATCGAAGCCAATAAAAGGTTATATACAAGCTATGAAAGTAGTGCTTTACACTATTGGAGGCATTTTAATAATTGCTTCTTTGCTGAATAAATCACCTAATGCTTTATTTGTAGGGCTTGGTACTATATCGGCTGTATTGATTATTGTTTTTAAAGACCCGCTTCTCGGATTTGTTGGAGGAATACAGCTTTCAACAAATAATATGATTAGAATAGGCGATTGGATAGCAATGCATAAATATGGTGCCGATGGCAATGTTATTGATATTTCGCTTACTTCCGTAAAAGTTCAAAATTGGGATAAAACAATAACAACCATACCGACTTATGCCCTTATTACCGATTATTTTCAAAACTGGAGAGGCATGGAAGAATCGGGAGGGCGGAGAATTAAACGCTCAATCAATATTGATATGGATAGCGTTAAGTTTTGTACACCAGAAATGCTTGACAAGTTTTACAAATTTCAATATCTGTCGAAATATGTAGCGAATAAAGAAAAAGAAATTGAGGAATTCAACAAACAACATAATATTGATGATGAATATTTGGTTAATGGCCGAAGGCAAACCAACCTTGGCATATTCAGAGCATATTTAAAAGAATATCTTCATAATAATCCAAAGATCAGTGATAGTATGACTTTTTTAGTTCGACAACTTCAACCCACCGAACTTGGAATTCCAATTGAGATTTATGTTTTTAGTAAAGTTCAAGCCTGGGCCGATTACGAAGATATTCAATCAGATATTTTTGATCATGTTTTGGCAATTATTCCTGAATTTGAATTAAGAATTTTCCAAAGCCCAAGCGGAAAAGACTTTCTTAATGCTTTTCAAAGTAAACCAAAAATAAATGCTAAATGATTGAATTATGAAATTGGAAATTAGAAATTCAGGAAAAAATTAAATTTCTAACTTTAGAAAACACTAACAATTAAATGCAAAGAAGCTTACAAGAAATAACATATCCAACTATCAGCGAAAATCAGCGTTATCTGCGGGAATAAGAATAAAAATATGAAAATATATATAATCGCAGGTGAGGCCTCCGGCGATCTACATGCTTCAAATCTGATTAAAGAAATGAAAGCCGTTGATAATTCAATTTGTTTCAGAGGTTGGGGAGGTGATTTGATGCAAAATCAAGGCATGGATTTGGTGAAACATTATCGCGACCTGGCTTTCATGGGTTTTGTTGAAGTTTTGATGAATATTCGCACGATTTCAAAAAATCTTAAATTTTGTAAAAAAGATATACTTGATTTTAAACCCGATGCATTGATTTTGATCGATTATCCGGGTTTTAATCTTCGAATTGCCGAATTTGCCCACAAAAACGGAATCAAAGTTTTCTATTATATTTCTCCTCAGGTTTGGGCTTGGAAAAAATCAAGAGTGAAAACTATCAAACGCGTGGTTGATAAAATGCTTGTGATTCTTCCTTTTGAAAAAGATTTTTATAAGAAATTTAATTATAAAGTTGATTTTGTCGGGCATCCATTGCTTGATGTAATTAGTAATGAAACAAAACCAACTGATAATAAACTTTTTTATAGAAAAAATGATTTGCCCGAAAAGCCAATAATTGCTTTGCTTCCGGGAAGCCGAAAACAGGAAATATCAACTATGCTGAAAATAATGTTAAGCATTTGCAAATATTTTCCTACCTATCAATTCGTTATTGGGGGGGCACCTTCAATTCCCTTTGATTTTTATAAAGAGTTTTGTGAAAAATTTCATGTAAAGATTATTTTCAACCAAACTTATGATTTATTAAAAAACTCAACAGCGGCACTTGTTACATCCGGAACTGCAACTTTGGAAACCGCTTTAATTGAAACTCCTCAAGTTGTTTGTTATAAAGGTAATAATATTTCCTATCAAATTGCAAAACGAATAATAAACATCAAATTTATATCGCTCGCAAATCTGATTATGGATAAAAAAATTATTGTCGAACTAATACAAAGTGATTTAAATTCTGAAAACCTGAAATCAGAATTAGATAAAATCCTAAATAATTTAAATTATCGGGAAAAAATGCTTGAAGACTATAAAAAGCTGAAAGAAAAATTGGGAGGCAAAGGAGCATCGGAAAATGCAGCCAAATTAATTTTGAAAACACTTTAAAAACAGATAATTTAAATTGAATTTGGGTATGTGGGAAATATTGGAAATAGAGGAAATAAGGGAAACAGGAAACATTTACCCTATACCTTTATACCATTATCAACCTCTACAACCAAAAGGTGTCGATATAGATAACATTATAAAAATCTATCCTCAACTTCAATGGATATATTCAGACAAATAAATAAGATTTATGCTTTATAAAGCAAGAGAAATAGAAATAGGAAATATTCCTCTCGGAGGTAATAATCCGGTACGCATTCAATCAATGTGCTCGACAAACACAATGGATACTTTTGCAACTGTGGATCAGTCGATTCGAATGGTTGAAGCAGGTTGTGAATATGTTAGGATAACTGCACCCGGAGTTAAAGATGCTGAGAATTTATATAAAATAAAAAACGAACTTCATAAAAAAGGATACAATAATCCGCTTATCGCCGACATTCATTTCAATCCGAAAGCTGCTGAAGTTGCAGCCGGAATTGTTGAAAAAGTCAGAATAAATCCTGGCAATTATGTTGATAAAAGACAAACGAAAGCTATTAATTATAGTCAAAAAGAATATGACCAAGAACTTGAACGAATAGAAGAAAGATTGTTTCCGCTGATTGAAATTTGCAAAAAAAAATCAACTGCAATGCGAATCGGTATAAATCACGGTTCATTGTCCGACCGAATTATAAATCGTTACGGAAATACTGCAAACGGTATGCTTGAATCGGCGATTGAATTTATTAAAATTTGTGAAAATTTCAACTACCGCAATATTGTTCTTTCGATGAAGTCAAGCAATATTCGGGTAATGCTTCAGGCTACCCGCCTACTGGTAAAAAAAATGATTGAATTGAGAATGGATTACCCTTTGCATCTTGGAGTTACTGAAGCCGGCTCGGGAGAAGACGGGAGAATTAAATCAGCAATTGGTATCGGAAGTTTGCTTCAGCAGGGAATTGGTGACACAATTCGTGTTTCACTTACCGAAGACCCCGAATTTGAAATACCTGTTGCAAAAGCAATTGTAAAAAATTATGCTTTAAACAGAACAAGCAATAATTCGTATTATAATTCAAATAATTTCTTTGAACATAATTCTGAAAATTATGAATATTCAAAACGAAAAAGTATTTCGGTGAGAAATATCGGAGGTAGCAATAAAGCTGTTCTTATCTCAAATCAAAAGCTGCTTGATGAAGATTATTTATTTAAAAACAAAAAAATAACTGAAAACGAAACAAAAAGCTCATTCCCGATTTTCAATACTAAGGAATATTTGCAAAAAACAAATAAGGCGGAATTTCATTTCATTAATATTAATTTAAATCAAGATTTACCTTTAGAAGAATCTTTTATTGAAAAAATAAAATCGGATGAAACCGCAGTATTAATTGCCGAAGCAAATAAAAATTCAGGTTTTGAAGATTTTAAAACCTTTTTTGAAAAATTAAATAAAGAGAATTGCCAAAATGCAGTCATTCTTAAAAAAACTTATAAAAATCAAAATATTAACGAATTGGTAATTCAAAGTTCTGTTGATTTTGGTTCTTTATTAATTGAAGGTTTTGGTGATGGCATTTGGATTAATTCGGATTTTGATGAAAAAACTGTTAATTTAAATCAACTTGCTTTGGGAATTCTTCAAGCTTGCGGTAGCAGGATTTCAAAAGCCGAATATATTGCCTGCCCTTCTTGCGGGCGAACTTTGTTCGATATTCAAAAAGCTCTCGAAAAAATTCAAAACGCCACAAAGCATCTTAAAGGCTTGAAAATTGCCGTAATGGGTTGTATTGTAAATGGCCCCGGCGAAATGGCAGATGCTGACTACGGATACGTGGGGGCAGGCCCCGGTAAAATTACACTTTACAAAAACAAACAAATTATCAAAAAAAATATTGAACAGGAAAAAGCAATTGAAGAATTGATAAAATTGATAGAAGAAAGTGAAATTGAGGGAATTAAAGGTATAAGGGAAATATAGGTATAAGGGAAATAAGGGTATAAAGGTATAGGAAAAGGGTGTAAAATATTCTATATTCCTATTTTCTTAATTTCCTTCATTACTTAAATTTCCCATAATTCCCAATAAAATAAAATATAAATGCCCACGTTTTAGTTTTTTATTAATTTTAGAGAAAAATATTTACAATGAAAAAAAATCTGATTTACTTAATTTTGATTATTATAGCGTTTACAGTTGCATGTAAAAAAGACAAAACCGATCCGCCCGATAATCCTGTTTCCCAAAATGAATTTGAATTATATATAGATTTTTGGAATCCTGAGGGTGACAATCCGGAAATTAGTTTTGACGCAATGAAAACTTCACCTGAAATTAAAATTGACTTCACACGGACTTTTGCAGGTTTTGCAGTTCCTCCACATTTTACAAATGTTATAATTGATAATCTGAGAATTATTAATGAACAAAACATTAATTACGAAATTCAGGATATAAATGCTTATGAATATCGCCAAGAAATAGGTGGTTGGAAACTTGATGTAGAATTCACGATGAGCTATGAACCGATTGAGGATTTAAATGTAATGTTAGTTCTCGATGCAAGTGAGTCGTTAGGGGAAGATTTTCCGAAGGTTAAGGAATACGCAATTAGTTTTGTTGATAGTATTTTTATGACCGTTCCTATTGTGAAAATAGGAATTGTAGCTTTTTCGGATGTTATTGATGTTTTTGGTTTATCAAGTGATAAATATGAAATAATTGACTATATTCAAAATATTGAACAAGGACTTTTCACTTCTTTATATGATGCCATAAATGTTGGAATTGATACCTTGCAAAGTAATGCTGCCGAAAGTAAATCTTTATTAATATTTACTGATGGAACCGATAATAATTCTGATCCTGAAATCACATATAATTATTTATTAAACAAACTTGAAAACGATCCTAATGTGATAAAAATAAACAGTTTTACTATCGGGCTTGAAGGAAAAGGTGGTGTTGATAAACCTGTTTTGGAGCTATTAGCAACAAATGGAGGAATTGCCGAATTTCCTCAAAATGTGGATCAGTTAGGCGTGGTTTTTTCAAGATTTTCAAAATCAATTTCAAATGTTTATAATTTGATTTACACCCGCAATCAGCAACAAATCCCTAAAAGCTCGCCTGCAAAACTTAAATTCGTTATTAATGCACTTCCGAAATAGCTTTTTGATTTTAAGCTATTTTCAAATAAAACAATCAAATACCCCAACTCATTTTAATTCATTCATTCAATTTTCCAATGCAAATTTTCATTTCAAATGGAATGAATTTTAGCCGACACTTAATCTTTTAAACAACGAACTGAAAAACCGGCATTCTGGTTACTAAAGCTACAATTCACATTATCTTTGCTATATTTTAGGTTTCTGTACAAAGAGTAACCACTACTTTGCTCAGTAGACGTCCATAAGTATGCATGCGCCTCCATGTGGTAGAAACCCACACTATAAGCTCGGTAACCGCCCGGAAGGGCAGTAAATCCAAATAAATCAGTTCCATTTCCGGTACTATACCAACCATAAGATGATTTTAGATTTATACCTGCATCAAAACCTCTAAAACTAAAATTATTCCATATTGGATATCCAACAGGGTATTGGCTGTCAACCGTACCTTCCAATATTTTCCATTCATCATCAGTAGGTAAATGCCAGTTAGACGGACAAATGCCTTGCAAACCAGGGGTATTTATATATTGCATTATTTCATTCCATTGATATTAGCCACCGTATTCATTGCAATTAGTGGTATTATTATCATTACAATATTTTTCAATTACACCATTATCTGTCATGTCTTCAGAGCCATTTATTATTGTTCCTATATTAAGGTTTTCTGCCATCCAACATTGCTCTCCTATTTGAACGGTGTTGTAAGTTAAGTTATCGCGGGGGTCGGTAAAAGGGTTGCCACAAATAAAAGGTGTAGGGCCGGGGTAAATTAAAATGTCATCGGTATTCATTTTAACAAGATATCCTTCGCCGGGCTGCATATCGCCGATGCTATTTACCCAAAACGGACCGATTTTCCTGAACATAAACCCGTCAGTATTTCGAACAAATTCAAGATTTTCCAAAACATCCTCAAAAACATCCCCTGTATTGAAAGTTTCATCAGGTAAATATCCTATTAATTGATAACCTGTTGATAGTTCAATTGGTGTTTGCTGGTCAATTTTGTCTCCGATAATAATTAATTCATCTGCTGAACTCATTTTAAATAAATACCCTTCGGTATTTATCCAGTCGCCAATATTATTTAGCCTTCTTTTTCTTTTTAAAAATATGATTCATTCTATTAACCAAGAGGTTCTTTATAGTAAAAATGTCTTTATTTAAGCCCTAAAATGATCTTTATTACCTCTGATTCAGAATATCAAACCAAAATTTAGGTTTTATCTTACTTCCAAATATTCCAACTCAAATCAAAGTAATTCATTAAATTTTCCAATAACAACTTTTTTCCTTATAAACACTGCTAACAACTTTTCTGCATTTTGCAAACACCAATCTCAAGATAAATTAAAACTGACAAGTGCTTGTCAGTTTTAATTTATAATTTCAGTATCAGTGTAGATAAGACATAATGTTAAATATCAAACGTGTCTTCGCTATTCCGATAGCTATCGGAAACAGCAAGTAAATATCTAATCCTGATCCCGCAAGCAACGAACCGAGAGACCGAAATCCCTGTGGGTAGTAGTACGTAATACTTGATCGCTGTCACCATCGAGTGTCCGTTCCCATGAAAAATCTTGTAAGTAGTCATCTCTACTCGAAGACCAAATCATGGCCCAGTCATTGACAAATCCGAAAACACCGGAGCCGCCACGGCAACCGCCGGGATGGCCCTTAAACCCAAATGCATCTGTACCTGTATTCTCAGACCAGTAAGACGTAGATTTAAGGTTTTTTCCGGCATCAAAACCTCGCAATCCCCAATTATCCCAAATAGTGTCTCCAATAGGATATTGGCTGTCAACCGTGCCTTCCAGTATTTTCCACTCATCATCGGTTGGTAAATGCCAGCCTTCAGGACAAATACCTTGTATGCCTGGCTCTTCCCCGTATTCCATCATTTCGTTCCATTGATATAAACCACCGTAATAAATACAATTTGCAATTAAATTATCGTAGCAGTATTTTTCAATTACGCCATTCCCAGTCATATTTTCGCTACCGTTTATCTGTATGCCAATATTAAGGTTTTCTGCCATCCAGCATTGTTCTCCAATTAGTACGATGTCGTAAACATTTCCATCGCGTGGATCAGTGATAGGATCGACACAGTCTCCGGTTGCAAAACTCCAAAAAGGCCCTTCAGTAGTATTACTATGATCATCATGAGCAACAATTTTCCAATAATATACTGTATTGATTTCCAATGTTCCCGGATTATAAGTTGTATCTGCATAGCCTGAAGCCACAAGAGGTGTTGAATCTGTACCAAAATAAATATCATAAGTCATAGGGTCACCTTCGGGGTCAGTGCATGACCAAATAAGAATGGTTTCTATAGATTGGTTTTCTGCTCCACTCTCAGGATATGGAGAAGAAGGTGGATTGGGAGGATTGTTTACGGGTGTAGAACCACCCAGCAAACAACGAACCGAAAGACCGGCAATCTTATCTCCGCCGTCACGCTGTGAGTCATTGTGGCTGCAAAGGAGTTTTCGAACCCATGCGTACACATCGTCATCGTCATACACATTCGACGACCAAAAGAGGGTCAGGTTGTATTTTTCGCCGAACCAACCAGTTTGGGCTCGGAAGCCGGCCGGTAAACCATTGAAAGCATACAATCCAGAACCATTACCACCGTAGTTCCAACCATAAGAAGATTTTAAATTTTTTCCAGCATCAAAACCTCGCCAACCCATATTATTCCAAATCGGGTCCCCAACAGGATATTGGCTGTCAACTGTGCCTTCCAATATTTTCCATTCATCATCGGTAGGAATGTGCCATCCGGCAGGGCAAATACCCTGAACTCCGGGTGTTGTTGTATATTGCATCATTTCGTTCCAATCGTATAAACCACCATAAGTATCGCAATTAGAAGTATTATTATCATAGCAATATTTTTCGATAATACCATTATTTGAAACATCTGAATGACTGTTTCCCGGAATCATAATACTTTCTACATATTCACCAATATTGAGATTTTCGCCCATCCAGCATTGGTCGCCAATTTGTACACTAAGATATGTTTGTCCATCGCGGGGATCGGTGAAGGGTTCGCCGCATTGAAAAGATGCCCCTTCTTCAGTTGTAAAACTCCAAACGGGCCCTTCTGTAGTATTTTCATAATAATCATGAGCTACAATTTTCCAAAAGTATTGTGTAAAGTTTTCCATGGTTCCAGGGTTGTATGTTGTTGCTGTCTGTCCTGTTACCACGAGAGGTGGTGTAGCTTCGGTACCAAAATAAATATCATAGTTTAAGAGATCGTTATTTGGATCGTAGCATTCCCACGAAAGATTGGTTTCAATTGATTGGTTTTCTGCTCCGTTTTCAGGGATAGGATAAATGGGTTGGTAAGGTGGTTGGTTTTGAATTGTGGTAAAACTCCAAACATCTCCTTCGGTAGTATTTCCTTGATTATCATGAGCAACAATTTTCCAGAAATAAGTTGTACCATATACAAGGCTTCCAGGATAATAATTTGGATTTGTTTGGCCTGTTGACACAACAGGAGGGGTAGTTTCTGTGCCAAAATAAACATCATAAGTCAGAGGGTCACCTTCGGGGTCGTAGCACCACCAAGAAAGAGGTTCTCCTAACGGTTGGTTTATTGTTCCATTCCCAGGGCTTGGATTATAAGGTGGATTAGGCGGTTGATTAATTATTGTCGGATAAATTAAAATATCGTCAGCAAGCATTTTAACCAGGTAGCCTTCACCGGGCTGCATATCCCCTATGCTATTTACCCAATTAGGACCAATTTTTTGAAACATAAAACCCGCAGTATTACGAACAAATCCTAGGTTTTCTAAAAGATTCTGAAAAACTTCTTCTGTGTTTATAGGTTGGTCGGGTAAATAGCCTATAATTTGATAACCGACTGAGAGTGAAATGGGCGTTTGCTGGGAAATTGCTTCACCAACCATGATTAAATTATCTGCTGCACTCATTTTAAATAAATACCCTTCGGTATTTACCCAATCACCAATATTATTTACCCAAACCGGGCCGATTTTTTGTAGCATAAATCCTTGTGAATTTCTAACGAATTCAAGATTAACAAGATTATTCTGTAGAATGTCTTGCATATTTGGGTTCTCAGCTATAATTCGAGAGGAAATAAAACTGTAACCTTCCGAAAGTTCTATTTGCTGTTCATTGTCTGTTGGACTTTTCAGGTTTTCTTTTTGAGAAAAAGTTGATTTAGTAATTATCAGGGATAAAATTATTAATGCGATTGTGTAAATTTTTTTCATAATATGGAGTTTTTAATAATTTAAATAATTAGTTTACGTTTCCAATTCCGTAATACGGTGAATACGGTGGTACATAGTGTGTGCTTACCGAATAGTTTCATTTTTAAGGCAACGCATTGAAATACCTTCTGCGTTATCTTTGAAGTAACGGTGTACCTTATTGTTATCATAGTATAGGCCATAGTAAAACGAAACAACATCGGTGACCTTTGTAGAAGACCAAAAGTAGCAGTTCTTTTCCGAGTTATAAAAATTACAATTAGAAAAGCGATAACCACCTGGTAGGGCAGTAAATCCATATAAATCAATTCCGTTGCCATTGTTATACCAACCACTTGTTGATTTCAAATTTAAACCAACGTCATAACCATTCCAACCCCAATTATTCCATATCGGATCCCCAACAGGATACTGGCTATCAACGGTTCCCTCAAGTATTTTCCATTCATCATCAGTTGGAATATGCCAATCGGCAGGGCAAATACCTTGTTCACCTTGTAGTGATGTATATTGCATTATCTCATTCCATTGGTATAATCCCCCGTATTCATCGCAATTTGCAGTTATGTCATTGTAACAATATTTTTCAATTATACCATTATCTGTCATATCTTCAGATCCATTTATCATTGTTCCAATATTTAGGTTTTCTGCCATCCAGCATTGTTCACCTATGTAAACTGTTTCGTATGTTTGTTCGTTTCGAGGATCGAACAAAGGACTTCCACATTGCCATATTATTACTTCTTCGGTTTGAAAACTCCAAACAGGGCCTTCAGTTGTATTACTATGGTCATCGTGAGCTACAATTTTCCAGAAATACTCTGTTTCATAATCTAGTATTCCCGGATCATAAATTGTTTCTGTTTGTCCTGTTTCTACCTGTGGTGGTGTGGCTTCGGTTCCAAAATAAATATCATAGGTTAAAGGATCACCCTCGGGATCGGTGCATGTCCAGGAAAGATCAGTTTCAATGGATTGGTTTACGGCGTCATCCTCAGGATTGGGAGAAGATGGTGGCTCAGGGGGTAAATTTGTTGGTGTGGTTTCATTCTGCAAACAACGAACTGAAAAACCGGCGTTTTTATTACTAAAACTACGATTTACATCATTTTTACTATATTTTAAGTTTCTGTACAAAGAGCTACTACTATTAAGCTCAGTAGATGACCAAAAGTATGCGTGCCCTTCAATGTGGTAGAAACCTATATTATAAGCCCGGTAACCACCCGGAAGAGCAGTAAATCCAAATAAATCAGTTCCGTTTCCGGTACCGTACCAACCAGAAGATGATTTTAAATTTAGACCTGCATCAAAACCTCTAAAACTATAATTATCCCAAATTGGGTCTCCAACAGGATATTGGCTGTCAACCGTTCCTTCCAATATTTTCCAATCATCATCAGTAGGAAGGTACCAGTTATCCGGACAAATGCCTTGGACACCCTGTGTTGTAGAATATTGCATGATCTCATTCCATTGGTATAATCCACCGTATTCGTTGCAATTTACAGTATTGTTATCATAACAATATTTTTCTATAACTCCATTATCTGTCATATCAATTGAACCATCTATCATTTCACCAATATTCAGGTTTTCGGCCATCCAGCATTGGTTACCAATTAATACGGTTTCGTAAGTTTGTTCATTTCGAGGATCGAATAAAAGATTGCCACAAGTAAATGAGGAGGAAGCAGGATAAATTAAAACATCTTCGGCATTCATTTTAACAAGATATCCTTCGCCAGGCTGCATATCGCCAATATTATTTACCCAAACCGGGCCGATTTTTTGAAGCATAAAACCGGCAGTATTACGAACAAATACCAGATTGTCCATAACATCCTCAAAAACATCCTCGGTATCGAAAGCTTCATCTGGCAAATATCCTATTAACTGATAACCTGTTGATAGTTCAATTGGTGTTTGTTGATCAATTTTGTCTCCGCTTATTGCTAATTGATCTGTCGCACTCATTTTAAATAAATACCCCTCGGTATTTACCCAATCACCAATATTATTTACCCAGACCGGGCCGATTTTTTGTAGCATAAATCCTTGTGAATTTCTAACGAATTCAAGATTAACAAGATTATTCTGTAGAATGTCTTGCATATTTGGGTTCTCAGCAATAATACGAGATGAAATAAAACTATAACCTTCCGAAAGTTCTATTTGCTGTTCGTTATCCTTTGGGCTTTTCAGGTTGTTCTCCTTTTGAGGAAAAGCAGTTTGAGTGATGATCAGGGCTAAAATTATTAACCCGGTTGTGTAAAAATTTTTCATAATAAGGGGCTTTTAATAATTTAAATAGTTAAATATTCGGTTTTTGAGGTAAATTTAGAAAAAATATTAATATTAATAAAACTTTTTTTTTAGAATATTCTCTTTTTCTTTTAAAAAGTTAGGATTGATTATGCCAATCAAAAGTTTTTTTTAGTAAAAATGACTCGATTTATACACAAAAACTTGATTTTTTATAAGCTTTTATCTGCTTATTATAAATGATTTATGTAAATAGCATTAAGGGTTTATTGAAAATTTTCACAATAAATTAATTATTAGCTTTGCGGTTGTAAAAAAATAGAAATTATAGCTGAATAAACAAATGAGCTTAAAAAAAATTCTTTCAAATTCAAAAATCATTCTAACAGAAGGAGGTATGATTGAAAGGATAAAAAGGAATGAAAATGCACAAGTAGATACTCAAATTGCTCATTCAGCTATGGTTTATGATAGAAAAGGAAGAGAAATTCTAAGAAAAATTTATTCGGGATATATTGATGTAGGAAAAAAATATAATTGTCCGGTTTTAAGTTTGGCCCCTACCTGGAGGGCGAATCCTGAGAGAATCGAAAAATCGGCCTTTAAAAATAAAAAGAAGGAAATAAATAGAGATTGTGTTGATTTTTTAAACGAAATCCGCAATTCATATCCCGATTTTTCCGATTCAATTTTCATTGGCGGTATGATGGCTTGCAAAGGCAATGCTTATGACTCCAGGGAGGCTCTTTCGAAAAATGCGGCAAAATCATTTCATCAGGAACAAGCCGGATATTTAGCCGAAAGTAATATTGATTTTATTAAAGCTGCAACTTTGCCTGCTTTATCTGAAGCACTTGGCATGGCTGCTACAATTTCAAAATTTAATATTCCATATATTTTAAGCTTTGTAGTAAAACCTGATGGAAGTTTGCTTGATGGCACTCCAATTTATAAAGCAATCGAAACAATTGATGCGGAAGTTGACCCAAAACCGCTTTTGTATATGGTCAATTGTGTTCACCCAACTATTTTTGAAAAAGCAATAGGGGAGGAAGCGAAAAAATTTCCCGGTATTTTAAATAGGATTTTAGGATTTCAGGCAAACTCTTCATCAAAAAGCCCTGCCGAACTTGATAATCTTTCATACCTTGATACGACTTCACCCGAAGAATTCGCCGATCTAATGTATTCGATTCATAAAAAATTCGGAATAAAAATTTTAGGTGGATGCTGTGGAACAGATGATTCCCATATTGAAGCCTTAGCTGAAAAATTGTTTAATAAAAAATAAATTAACGGTTTGAAACAAAATAAAATCATACGTCCAAGCCTGATTCTTGATAAACAAAAATGTATTGTGAATATTAGCCGAATGAAAACGAAAGCTGATAAAAACAAGGTGAAATTCAGGCCACATTTTAAAACACATCAATCGGCAATTGTGGGTAGCTGGTTTAAGGAAATTGGAGTCAGTTCTATAACTGTTTCGTCGGTTGAAATGGCCAAATATTTTGCTTGTAACGGCTGGAATGATATTACGATTGCTTTTCCGCTTAATGTTTTAGAGATGGATGAGATTAACAAACTTTCAACGAAAGTTAGCCTAAATGTTTTGATTGACAACATTGAAACTTTAAGTGTTTTGAAACAAAAAGTTGAAAACCGGCTTGGTGTTTATATTAAAATTGATACCGGATACGGAAGAGCAGGAATAAAATCAGAAGATATTGAAGAAATCGAATGTTTAATTAATGAAATCAAAAATTGTAACAGCTTATTATTTCATGGTTTTCTGACTCATGCGGGTCATACTTATCATACAAATTCTAAAAATGAAATTAAAAACATATTTTTTGAAACAAAAACCAAAATGACTGCTTTGAAGAAATATTTTTCAAAGAATGGTGATATTGAAATTTCGGTTGGCGATACCCCATCGTGTAGCATTGTTGATGATTTTTCGGGAATTGATGAAATCAGGCCCGGTAATTTTGTTTTTTATGATGTTATGCAAAAATATCTGGGCTCCTGTGGTTACGAAGATATTGCAGTTGCACTTGCTTGTCCGGTTGTGGCAAAATACAAATCAAGAAACGAAGTCTTGATCTATGGTGGCGGCGTTCATTTATCGAAGGAGTTTATTCTTATGCCTGATGGAAATAAGCTTTTTGGCGAAATTGTCAAGTTCGATAAAAATTCGTGGAAAAAACCTATTGAAAATATTTATTTAAGCTCTCTATCACAGGAGCATGGCATAATAAAAGCAAATCCTGAATTTATTGAGGCAATCAAAATTGGGGATTTGATTGGCGTTTTGCCTGTGCATTCATGCCTGACGGCAAACTTGATGAAAGATTTTTATATTTTGAAATAATTTTTAGAGAATCGAACAGCTATGATAGCTGAGCAATGTTTGTCTATTCCTTAAATAAAAACCACTCGGGATTTCGGTATTTTTTAGCATATTCGCCGTAGGATTCAACTTTTTTTGTCTCATCAATTTTATAGGTACATTCTTCGCCATGCTTTCTTGAAATAATTATGTTTGACTCTTTGTTTTTATCATCAACTCTTATATAAGTTGCGAAGTGTTCACCCTTTTCAGTATTCAGACTTTCGTGGCAAACAGGACAGAAAAATTCAACAACCTCACCCATTTCAATTTTTAACGAAGGACTTACAATAACCGAATAGTTACCCATTTCTTCGTGTAATAATACCAAGCCAACATGATTATGTTTTGTTTTCGTTGATAAAATTATGTTTTGATTGGGATTTATTTCACTTCTGCAAAACGGACATAAATACTTAACATTCATTTTATTTTAATTTTAATTTATAAATTCATCCAGACATAATTTATTTTTCCGAATTTTATAAAGATAGTAAAAAATTATAAGAGTTTTAATTTTATCATTAATTTTTTACGGTTTTTTCTTTTTCTTCTTAAATACATCGAAACGTGTACCTATCCATAGCCTCATTTGATTCATATTATAATGAAAATTGGTTTGTAGAATTGGAATTGGTGTGCTGTTGAAACCAAACACTCCCCCAAGTCCGGCATAAAATTTATCTGAATTATAACCGAAAGCAAGTCTTCCAAGCCATAATATTGTTAATTTTTCACGCTTTTCGTTTCCAATATTGTTTTCATATTTATATTTTTGAAGAAAACATCCCGGTAAATAAGAGGCATTTATGTAGAAATTCTTTAGCATTACTAAAGTATATGAGTATCCTAACGAGACACCGAACAATTGAAAATTACCGCTTCTAATTTGCTCTTTTGGGTCAACATTATATTTATCAATATATGAAAGCGGAATAATACACGAATCGGCAGAAAGTTTTAAAAACAAAATCGCCGGCATTAACATCAGTGATCCCGAACTTTTTAATTGCCTTTCGTTTTGAATGTAAGCTGCTCTGATTGAATGTTTTTTATAATTGAAGATATAATAAATTATTGCGCTCGCTGAAGAAATCCTAATATCGGGACGTTTTGGGTAAGTATCTCCTATTGACCAAGTGTCATAAACTTCATCAGGGTTATCAATATAAAAACCTTTATAATCCTGAAAAGTTATTTCTGCCGCTAATGCTTTTCCATAAGCATTAATTCTAAGGTCAATTATTTTACTTTTCCCTTTAATATCTTCGTTGCGTTCATAAAATGGGCTGCGAATAGCCAATCCGACTCCAAACCATTTATAAAAACCTGCTAAACCTACTTTTGTATGAATATTGGGTTTAAATAAAATTCCTTTCTCAGCACTTTTGGGTTTTATCTGAAAACCAATGCTTTCACTGAGCAAGTAAAAACGACTTGTGAGTAAATTTTTATAATTGACAATATATTCAGGATTGATTTTATTGTTCTTTTTCTTAGCTTTTTCATTCCCGTCCGCTAAGCTACAATTTAATGAAGCAAAATAAATTACTGATAATATTATAAAGGTTTTCACCAACAAACAGTCTTTTAATTTTTTATCTGATTACAAATCCTTATCTTCAAGTAAGCAAAGATACAACTTTCTTTTTATTTGAGTTTTTACCTTTAATAAAAA
>JAEINX010000082.1 GCA_016342645.1 Bacteroidales bacterium
CCTCCAACAATTGCTCATTATTACGACCACCCGATTACAGCAATGGGATATCAAACAGAAAGATGGTTTCAGATTTGCTCGGAAACAATTAATGGTTTTTGGGAATACGCTCTTGGAAAAGAACCTGTAAGAGAAAATGCAATTTATTCCGGTTCTCCAACAACCTGGTCGTCTAACCCAAATACAAGTATTGTAGTAAACTATTTTGGACCTAACGGTTTGGGATATATTCCAGCTACACCTGTACATTTAACAGACTGGGGTGGAAATGCTACAAGAATAAATAATGATATTAACAGCGGTGCTTTCATGATGCAACATCGTGATCATGGTGGAGAAACCGGTTGGGGTGAACCTGATTATCAAAGTAACGACATCAATGGTTTAAGTAATGTCGGTATGCCGATACATGTTTTCTCAATCAACTGTTTAACCGGAAAATTCAATATTTCGGGTGAATGTTTTGCTGAAAAATTCCACCGTCACCCACAAGGTGGTGCTCTAAGTATTACAGCTGCTTCTGAAGTTTCTTATTCGTTTGTAAACGATACTTATGTTTGGGGTATGTATGATAACATGTGGCCTGAATTTATGCCCGATTACGGATGCACTCCTGCTGCAAGAGGTATATTACCTGCTTTCGGAAATGCTGCCGGAAAATACTTTTTACAGCAATCAAGTTGGCCATATAATACAAATAATAAAGAAGTTACTTATTATTTATTCCATCATCATGGTGATGCTTTCTCAACCGTTTATACTGAAATGCCACAAAATTTAACTATCAATCACGAGCCTGTATTATTAAGCGGACCTGACTTTTTCACAGTAACTGCAAATGAAGGTTCATTAATTTGCTTGTCGGTTGATGGCGTAATTATTGGCGTTGCTGAAGGTACCGGTGGAGCAGTTGATATTTCAATTGAACCACAAATTCCTCCAACAATGGTTGACCTTGTTATTACAAAACAAAATTTCTATCGTTACGAAACACAAGTTCAGGTAATTCCTCCTGATGGTGCTTATGTGGTTAAAGATTCTTACGAAATTAACGATGCTAATCAAAATGGTCAAATGGATTATAATGAATCTATTTTACTGTCATTAGCTGTTAAAAATGTTGGAAACGAAGATGCTACCGGTGTTACTGTTGAAATTAGTACGGCAGACGAATACATCACTATTACTGATGGCTCTGAATATTACGGACTTGTTCCCGCTAACGGCATTGTAAATATTGTTGACGGTTTTGCTTTTGACGTTGCGGAAGATATTCCTGATGGACACAATGTTAATTTTAGTGTTGTTGCTACTGACGGAACAGACGCTTCATGGAATAGTGGATTTTCTATTCAAGGACATGCCCCTATTATGGAATTTGCAGGATTTGAGGTTTCAGGTGATGGTAAAATTGATCCGGGTGAAACTGTTGATATTGCAATTACTGTTGAAAACACAGGAACTTCCGAAGCCTATAATGTTCTCGGAGAATTGTTAATTAATGATCCTTATGTTACAATTAATTCTTCTTCTCAAAACTATGGTGACATTGAGGGTGGCGCAACAGCCGAACAATCATTCAGTGTTACTGCCGATGCAGCTACTCCTGCAGGACACATGGCAAATTTCGTTTTTGAAATTGAAGCTGACTTTGGTATAACAGGCAACGGAAACTTCGATGTAGTTGTTGGTCAAATTCCTGTTCTTGTTCTTGATTTTGATGAAAATACCAGTTCAGGACCTTCTATGGTAAATTCTATTGAGAATTTGGGTATGGCTTGTGAATATATGTCAACAATGCCTGCTGACCTTAATCTTTACACTTCCGTATTTGTTTGTCTCGGAATTTATAGTAGTAATCACGTTTTATCATCAGGTGAAGGTTCAACATTAGCAGCCTACCTTAATGCCGGCGGACAACTTTATATGGAAGGTGGAGATACATGGTACTATGATAACTCAACTGCTGTTCACTCAATGTTTAACATTGATCCACAAGGTGACGGTTCAGGCGACCTTGGAACAGTTCAGGGGCAAGCCGGAACATTTGCTGAAGGATTGAACTTTTCTTATGGTGGAGAAAACAATTGGATTGACCATATTAATGCCATTAGTCCAGCTGTTTTATTCCATAAAAATCAATCACCAAGCTATGGTTGTGGTGTTGCTTACGATGAAGGCACATATAGAACAATTGGTTGTTCTTATGAATTTGGTGGCCTTTCCGACGGTGCTTCAACTAAAGACCAATTAATGGAACAATATCTTATTTTCTTCGGATTCGGTAATGACCCGGATATTCAAACTCTAAACCTTAATACAGGTTATCAGTTTTCATCAACAAGAATTGCTGTTGAAAATCCTGATATGTTAGTTGTATTAAATCCTATTCTTAACGAAAACCTTGATTTTGTAAGAAATTCAAATGGTGAAGTTTTAAGAAAAATAGGGCCAAACTGGGTAAATGGTATCGGTGACTGGGCAACTACAGGTGGATATCTCTTTAAAATGTTTGGAGCTGAGGTTCTGAATATCGAAGGTGAAGCTATCAGTGCTACAACTCCTATCGCCCTTTATTCAGGTTATCAATTTGTAAGTTATTTACCCGACGTGGCAATTGATGCCCTTGTCGCATTCGAGAATATTTTAAATGATGATTTGGATTATGTTAGGAATTCAAATGGTGAAATGTTAAGAAAAATCGGTCCTAACTGGGTGAATGGGTTAGGCGACCTTAATCCAGGCGAAGGTTATTTGGTTAAAATGTTTACTGATGGACAATTAATTTATAATGTTTCAACTGACGGTGTTAAAAATGTTTACATACCTAAGGTAATGAATCATTACACTTTCGAGGGTGGAAATCCTGCCGAAGCCGTTTATTCATTATATGTTTCTGGTTTAAATATAGGTGATGAAGTAGCTGTTTACGATGGCGACAAAATGGTTGGTGCAAGTGTTGTAATTTCTGAAAATACTCTTGAAAACTCTGTGCCTATATTTAGTGTTTTAACTAACGGATTAGGTTATGAAAGCAATAATGAAATGACTCTGATGGTTTGGGACGCTAAATACCAATCAACAGTTTCTGCAACTTATACTTTCGATAATGAATATACTCAAGCGTTCAACAAAACAGTATTCCCTGAAACTGATGGTAAATACAGCGTGTTAAACGTAACGAAAGGTAGTCTCGGTATGATTGATAATGCAGCTCTTGAAGTTGATATTTATCCAAATCCTGCTTCCGATGTATTGAATATTGTTTCTAATAATACCATCACTCGTGTAAGAGTTATGAACTTTGTTGGACAAACAATGCTTGATAATACAGTAAACGAAACAAGCCTTAATATTAATACTTCAGTATATCAATCGGGTGTTTATATTATCCAAATTGAAACTGCTAACGGTATTAAAACCGAAAAGGTAACAATAAAATAATTAATTTATTTCAATAACAAAAAAGGGGAATCGATATCGGTTCCCCTTTTTTATTGGTAGAAGGTTATTTGATCCTATTATTTTCTGATCTCAGTATTTTTGATCAATTTGCGAACATCTTCCCAACGATCATTTTCCATTTTTGCTCCAATAACTTCAATTACTTTTCCTGAAAGTATGGAAGCAATCTCGCCGCACCTAAGTAGAGAAAACCCTTTTACAAGCCCATAAAGAAAACCGGATGCATAAAGATCACCTGCTCCGGTCGTATCTTTTGGATTTACGTCAATAGTTCCGATTTCAAAAATATCATCTCCATTTTTAATTAACGAACCTTTGCTGCCAATTTTCACGATAGCTATTTCACATTTTTCAGACATTATATCTAAAGCTTCAAGCGGATCTTTTCCTGTAAATGCTTTAGCCTCTTCTTCGTTTGCAAAGATAATATCAACATATTTTTCAACTATTGAAATTAGAAACTCAAGATTTTCCTCCACCACATTATAGCTGGCAAGGTCAAGCGATATTTTTAAATTATTTTTTTTTGCAAGCTTAAGAGCTTGCTCAATCAAGTCGTGGTTTTGAACGAGGTAGCCTTCAATATGGAAATAATCGAAATCTTTAAAATGTGCTGATGATAAGTCATCAGCCGAAAGCTCGACGGCAGCACCAAGGAAAGTTGCAAAAGTTCGTTCTGAGTCGGGACTGATTAATGCAACCGCATGGCCTGAATTTGTTTTTGATTTGTATAGCTTTGGGCTTATGCCGCTTTCTTTTAAGTCATTTTCAAAAAAAACTCCAAATTCATCATTACCGACTTTTCCCATAAAGCCTGTTTCAACATTTAACCTTGCAAGCCCATGTATTGTGTTTGCTGCCGAACCTCCTGACGAAATTTTCTTTTCAAGATGTTCGGTGCCATTCATAACTTTTTTCACCGATTCGTTATCTACAAGTTGCATGCTACCCTTGGGTAATGAAAAATCCATCAATAATTCATCACTTTCTAATTTTGTCATTATATCGACAAGTGCATTTCCAATTCCTAATACTTTTCCCATTTAATTTAACTTTTTGCAAATATATCAAAAACGGTTTTGAAAAAGGCTAAATAATATTTTTATATACAAGATAAATAACTGTTTTCACTTAACACATCAAATTATTATTTAGCCATTTAAGCGGATAATGTATCTTTGCAAAAAATGAGAATGAAAAAATTGAATTTTATTTTACAATAAACAATGTTTTAAGCCGCTAAGTTTAAAAAAATGAAAAAAATAAAAGAAGAAATACAAAAGTTATCAAAAAAGTATTTCGATGAAATAGTTGATTATAGAAGGTCGTTACATAAATACCCCGAATTATTTTTTCAGGAATATAAAACATCTGAATTTATTGCTTCAAAATTAACGGAATTTGGTATTTCCTTCACAAAAGGAATCGCAAAGACCGGAATAGTAGGTTTGATAGAAGGAAAACATCCAAATTCAAAAGTTGTTTTATTGAGGGCAGATATCGATGCACTTCCTCTTGTTGAAGAAAATAATATAGATTATAAGTCAAAAAACAAGGGTGTGATGCATGCTTGCGGGCATGATGTTCACATAGCTTCTTTGCTGGGAACGCTTAAAATCCTTAATAAAATAAAAGATAAATTTCACGGAAGTATAAAATTTATTTTTCAACCTTCAGAAGAGAAGTTTCCCGGTGGGGCAATTGCGATGATAAATGAAGGCGTTTTGGAAAACCCCAAGCCTGATAATGTTTTCGGACAACATGTTTTTCCTGAGCTTGAGGTAGGGAAAATCGGATTAAGGCCAGGGAAATATATGGCTTCATCCGATGAAATTATTTTACGAATAAAAGGTAAGGGAGGGCATGGTGCTATTCCTCACGCAACTATCGACCCTGTTATAATTGCCTCCCACATTCTTGTTGCTCTTCAGCAAATTTCGAGTCGTTATGCTGCACATGATATGCCTACGGTTTTGTCGTTCGGAAAAATATTAGCCAACGGAAGTTTTAATATAATTCCCGATGAAGTTTATATCGAAGGCACTTTCAGAACTTTTGATGAAACATGGAGATATAAAGCTCACCAAAGAATCAATGAAATTGCCAAAGCCATCGCAAAAGGAATGGGCGGAAGTTGTGAAGTTGATATTTTTGTTGGCTATCCGGCATTGGTAAATGATGAGTTAACAACTAAAAACACTAAAAAATATGCAATAGAATATCTTGGAAAACATAATGTTATTGATTTAGATGTAAGAATGACCGCTGAAGATTTTGCATATTTTTCGGAAAGGATTCCTTCGTGTTTTTATCGACTTGGTGTTAAAAACGAGGAAAAAGGGATAATCTCCAACTTGCATACTCCTAAATTTAATGTTGATGAAAATTGTCTTGAAACCGGAATGGGGCTAATGGCATGGATTGCTATTAATGAACTGAATAACAATTGAAAAAAATCCTATTGATGTAATTGTTTCAACAGGCCCACCTCATAGTATGCATCTGATTGCGATGAATTTAAAAAAGAAATTGAAAATTCCCTGGCTTGCCGATTTCTGTGATCCTTGGACAAATATTGATTTTTATAAAGACTTGAAATTAACCCGATTCGCCGACAAATTTCACCACAAATTGGAACGCTCAGTTTTTCAAAATGCAGATAAAGTAGTTGTTATCAGCGATGGGATGGCTGATGATTTTAAGAATATTTTCAACAGAGATTATGAAGTTATCACTAATGGTTTCGATCCTGAAGATGTGAACCCAAATGAGAAAATGTCGTTGGACAAAAAATTTAGTATTGCTCATATCGGTTCTTTAGTAAAAACCCGAAATCCAATCGTTTTATGGAAGGTTTTAAGTTCCTTAATAAAATCTGAGGCAGGTTTTAAAGATGATCTTGAAATTAGATTAGTCGGTAAAGTAGATGTTTCGGTCACTCATTCAATCGAACATTTTGAGCTTGACAAATTTGTAAATAAAATTAACTATTTACAACACGATGGGGTAATCAAAGTTCAGAAACGGTCGCAGGTATTATTGTTATTGATTAACAATACACCTTATGCGAAAATGATTCTAACCGGAAAATTTTTCGAATATCTTGCAGCAAAGCGACCAATAATCTGTATCGGACCCTGTGACGGGGATGCCGCAAAAATTTTAAAACAGACTAATTCGGGTTTAATAAGTGATTTCAATGATGTAAATAAATTAAAAAACAATATTTTAGAATATTATTATTTATTTAAAAGCAATAAGCTAATTTCAGATAGTACAGGAATTGAAAATTTTTCAAGAAAAGAATTAACTGGAAAACTTGCGGAATTATTGGAGATAATTTACCTTAATAATTCATAAATTTTCTTAATTCTCTCAATTATTTTGTATTTGCCGCTAATGCGCGAATAATTTTCTTAAAAATCCATACAAATTTCTTTAAATAAGAATGATTTATTACTGAAATTGTTATCATCTTTCAATATTTTATAGAAAATCGATCACACTACAAAGTAAATAAAAAAAACTCCCGGGATAACCGGGAGTTTTTCGCTAATCCTTGTTAAATATTTCTTTGAATATTATAACAAAGAGTTTGATGATCTCTGATAACAATCTAATACCATCATCATTAAATATAAATTTCGCCATAAGCAAAAAATATTAATTAAAAGACTTGCTTTTCAAAAAAGATGATGTAGATTTGTAGTGTCGAATGTACAATGTACATCATCATAAAAAAAGTCTGTGGTATAAGCCTTTTCACCATTGACTTTTTTTTATTTATACTACAAAATTAATGAATCTAAAAAATGGTTTTATAAATAGTTATTGACATTTTTTGGGAATACGGAGATAATCATTTGATAGAAAAAGCCGTACAAATTGAATAATTATTTAAAAAATTTATAGAAGCAAAAAAGTAACATATTTGAAAATGTTTCACTTAATTTAAATTTAGCATACTTTTTTGCTAGTTGCCATGTCATTTCTGGTCTTTCGATAAAATCATTATTCATAATATTTAAGTTTAATTTATAATTATCTACCTCTATAGGGTTTCTATATAATTATCATTGGCTTTAGGTAGAAAAAGTTAATAAATGTTAAATTAATTAATAGTTGTGAAAAAGAGGGCAACTGCAAAACGCCAACGTAAGAGAAAAAAACAATAAAAAGTATGCTACGCATAAATAATAAAGCCGTCTAAAAGGTTGGCAAAGAAAAAACAGTTTCACAGGATTAGGTGTGAGGCTGTTTTAAAATTTAAGCCAAATTTTTGAAAATTTTATATAAGCTTTATGTTTTTTTTGTTCTTGAATAAACCCTGTTCAGCCAGCCGGGCAAAATTATAGCTCCAATAAATAAATATGGATAAAAACTAATTATTCGCCAAAGCAAAGCAAGTGCTGGGGCCAAACCGATAGGAATAAATTGTCTGAGAAAATCGGAAAAAACAAATTCAGCTACTCCGCTACTTCCGGGTGTCGGGCTAATTAATAATATTACCCACATAACTAATTGCCGTGCATAAATCAAAAAATGATCACCCACAGCAACAAAAGCTAAAATCATGCAATTCACTACCCAATATCTCGCCGTCCACGAAAAAAGAGTTGCAACATAAGCCTTTACCCAAAAAACGAAAGATTTACCTTTCATTTCTTTTGAAGTGGTTATTATCTGATCGCCGGTTTCAACAGCTTTTGGAAGCCATTTCCTCAAAAACTTGAATTTAAATATTTTTATTAATATCCATTTGAATCCTCTGGGATTGATAAATACACCGTAAATTATTATTGATGTTAAAATTAAAATGAAAACATAACCGATAATAAATATTCCGAGCGAGCCGAATTTTGAATTAAAAATTGCAAAACTGGCATCTGTTATAAACAGGCTTTTATATCCAACCAGAATTACAACTATGGGAACCATTAAAATATAAAACATTTCGTCGAGGAAAGCGGTTATCATAACAATAGCTGTGGTTCGGCCCATATTTATTCCTTCTTTGTTGACGATAAATAATGCAACCGCCGAACCTCCAACCACCGAAGGCGTAACAGAAGATGCAAATTCCCATAACATGATGACTTGAAAACTTTTTCGCCAACTTAATTGTTTATCTGTTAAGAGTCTGATGCGATACATATACGCAAGATCGCGAACTCCCATCAAACAAATTGCCAGAAAAATCCAAAGATAGGAATACCAAACCCAATGAATATTTACAAAAACCTCTCTATCATAACTTCTATAAAATAAATAGCCTGCAACACCTAAACCTAATAGGATCGGTATTAAAATTCGTTTAAAATTTAATACCGAAAGTATTTTCTTGTGGTTATCGGTCATTTTTTTTTAGATTTGGGATACAATCTTTTATTTCTACAAAAGTCATAAATTTTATCGAACCACAAGCTTTTTTGGGCGAAATATTATTTAGCTTATTTTTGTAAAATAATTATAAAAAGCAAAATTGGTAATATGGCATTCAAAAACCTTTGGCAATTTATTAATGAACTCGAAGCTGCAAACGAATTAATTCGAATAAAAACTTATGTTTCGCCCGATCAAGAGATAGCAGAAATTACCGACAGGATAATAAAAAATAACGGCCCTGCTTTATTATTTGAAAATACGGGCTACGATTTTCCGGTTTTAATAAATTCAATGGGTTCAGAAAAACGCATGTGTATTGCTCTAAGAGTCAATAATCTCAATGATGTTTCTAAAGAGATAAAAAAAATTATTGATGAAATTTCTTCGCCTAAGGATAGTTTTTTTGAAAAATTGAAAATACTTCCAACCTTAAACATTCTTTCATCCTACTTACCAAAAAACATTAAAGGAAAGGGAAGTTGTCAGGAAGTTATAATGGAAAAACCTGATATTTATAAATTACCGGTTTTAAAATGTTGGCCTCACGATGGTGGGAATTTTATCACTTTGCCTGTAGTGCACACCAAAGACTTAGAAAGCGGGAACAGAAATGTTGGGATGTATCGCATGCAAATTTTCAAGCCCGATTTAACAGGGATGCACTGGCATTTGCATAAAAATTCTGCTCGTCACTTTAATCAATATAAAAAGTTGAACAAAAAAATGCCAGTAACTGTTACACTTGGCGGTGATTTAGTCGATACATTTTCTGCTACGGCACCTTTGCCCGATAATTTTGATGAGTATATTTTTGCAGGTTTTCTGCGGAAGAGGAAGGTTGAGCTTGTAAAATGCCTCACAAATGAACTCGAAATTCCATCTGATGTTGATTTTGTCATCGAAGGATATATTGATCCCTCGGATGACTTAATTCTTGAAGGCCCATTTGGAGACCATACCGGTTTTTATTCTCTAGAAGATTATTACCCCAAATTTCATATCACCTGCATAACACATCGAAAAAATGCCGTTTATCCGACTACCATTGTAGGCATACCCCCGCACGAAGATGCTTGGATTGGCAAAGCAACGGAAAGAATTTTTCTTATGCCGATTAAATTAAGCCTTGTTCCAGAAATAAAGAATATTAACATGCCTGTCGAAGGTGTTTTTCATAATCTTACAATTTTTAATTTCTTGAAATCTTATCCCGGACAAGCTTTGAAAATAATGAATTCTTTGTGGGGAGCCGGACAAATGATGTTCAATAAAATTTTTATCGGCTGTGATGATAATGTGAATATTGACGACTATTTTGAAGTTGCCAAAGCAATCACCGAAAACGCCGATCCTTTGAAAGATATTATTTTCACAAAAGGCCCGGCTGATGTTCTTGATCATTCATGCGATGTGTTTACTTTTGGAAGTAAAATAGGAATTGATGCGAGCAAAAAGGAAGTATTGAAAAAAACATCAAAAACCGAAAATCCTTTAATTATTGAAGCTGAAAAAATTTTAAAAACTCATCCTGAAATACAAGCAATTAATTCTGATCTCACAAAAATGGATTTATCGTTTTTAATTATTTCAATAAAAAAGAACAAAAAAAATCATGTTTTATCCCTAAGCAAAGAACTTATTTCTTCTGATTTAATAAGAAATATTAAATTTATTATTTTCGTCGATGATTGCCTTGATGTTTTCGATTTAAAAACTTTAGTGTGGATTGCATCAAATAATATTGATCCTGAACGTGATTGTTTTTTTATTGATCAATCTGATGAAAAAAAATATCCGGGTGTTTTTATCGATGCCACAAGAAAGACTAAGAAATATGACAATTTTTCAAGGCCATGGCCAAATATAATTGTTTCCGATAAGAAAATCATTAGAAAAATAGATAAAAAGTGGAAGGATTTAAATCTCGGTGATTTTTTGGAATCACCTTCAAATAAATATTATAAAATGTATTTTGGCGATTCGGCTGTGATTGATGAATAGATGAAGTTGGAAAAGCAATGATAAGTATTAATGGATTTATTAATTTTGTTAAAACACGAAAAAAAAGTATTGCAATAAGTAATTTAATTAAAAGCCTTAGAAATGTATACCTCTATACCATTATATCCATATTCCCCTATACCTTTATATCCTTATACAATTAAATAAAAATTAAAATTTACAAAATGAAAACCATACTTATTACCGGAGCTTCAAATGGAATAGGATACGAGATGTTTAAAATTCTCGATAAAAAGAAATATAAACTTTTGTTGGTCAGTAGAAACGAAGAACAATTAAGAAAAATTAAAGATGAAAGTCCAAATAAAGATTTGATTGAAATATTTTCTATGGATCTTTCCAAAGAGGATGCTGCACAAAAGCTTTTTGATAAATGTTCGGAAAAAGAAATTGAGGTTGATATTCTGATAAATAATGCCGGTTTTGGAATTTTTGGACAAAGTATTTCGATGGATAATAATAGGCTAAAACAAATGTTAACTTTAAATATGATCACTTTAGCTTCACTTTGTAATTTGTTTGGAGAAAAAATGAAACAACTTGGTAGTGGAAACATTTTGAATGTTGCATCAACTGCAGCCTATCAGCCATTACCGTATTTTTCAGCTTATGCCGCCACTAAAGCTTTTGTTTTAAGCTTTTCATTTGGATTGAGGGAGGAATTAAAAAAATATAATATTAATGTCAGTGTACTTTCTCCGGGGCCAACTAAAACACGTTTTTTCGCGGTTGCAAAAGCAAATACCGAAGGCATTCTATTCAATCCAAGTCATCACTTAACAGCCAAAGAGGTTGCCGAAAAAGGATTAAAGGCTATGTTTTCCGGAAAAAAAGTTGTCATTCCCGGAATGAGAAATAAAATCATGAAGGCTTTTTCGTTCTTAGTCCCAGCTTCAGCCACAGCAAAAATTATGGAAAAACAAATTTGATACAAAAAAAATATAAACACTATGAAAAAACTTATCGGAACATTAATCATTATTTTTTTCAATTTGAGCCTATTGTTTTCACAAACAATAGAAGAACCGGAAATTACGATCGCCGAACTTAAAGAACACATAACATATTTGGCTTCCGATTCAATTAAGGGCCGAAAACCGGGGACTCCCGAGGGATTATTATCAGCCGAATATATTAAAAATAGCTTTACTGAAACCGGACTAAAACCCTTAGCAGATGATGGGTTTCAGTATTTTGAAATTGTTACAAATGTTAATCTCGGTGATAATAATTCACTAAAAATAGGTGATTATTCTGCAAAACCTGACGAAGACTATATCCCTTATTCATTCAGTAGTAATGGAAAATTATTTTCACAGGTGGTTTTTGCAGGATATGGTTTTGATATTGATATAGATAGTTTAAAATGGAACGATTATGAAAATATTGATGTAAATGGGAAATGGGTCATGCTTTTAAGAGGCGATCCGGAACCCGATAATCCAGACAGTAAATTTTACGATTTTGCGAAAGCAAGAGATAAGGTTTTGACAGCTAAAGATAAAGGTGCAGCAGGTGTTTTACTGGTTTCCGGAATTCGTTTTGATGAAACCGACAAACTTGTTGCTTTATATTATGATAAAACCAAATCGGGTTCGGGTATTCCGGTTTTGAATATTAAAAGAAATATTGCTGATAAAATTCTCGAAAAGAATAAAAAAACTGTTGAGCAAATAGAAAATGAAATCATTGAAAATAAAAAACCACTTTCTTTTGCAGTCCCTTTTGAAGTTTTATCTGAAACCGAAATAATTCAACAAAAAGTTAGAACACAAAATGTTATTGCTGTTTTAGAAGGTAATGACCCGATTTTAAAAGATGAATTTATTATTATCGGAGGCCATTACGATCATCTTGGGATGGGCGGATATGGTTCCGGTTCACGAATGCCCGACACAATTGCCGTGCATAACGGTGCTGACGACAATGCTTCGGGCGTTTCGGGAATTTTAGAAATTGCCGAGAAACTTGCAGCAAAAAACAATAATAAACGAAGTATTATTTTTATGGCTTTCGGTGGAGAAGAAATGGGGCTTCTCGGTTCTAAATATTTTGTAAATAATCCTTTAATTGAATTGAAAAATGTTGTTGCGATGGTAAATATTGATATGATTGGCCGTCTCAATGAGTCAAATAAAATTCTGATCGGAGGAACAGGAACATCAGTTGAAGCCGAAACAATTTTAAACAACAGTTTAGAAGAAATTGATATTAAATTGAGTTTTTCACCCGAAGGTTTTGGCCCTTCCGACCATGCTTCATTTTACGCCGAAAATATTCCTGTGTTTTTTGTTTCAACCGGAGCACACGAGGACTATCATACACCAATGGACGATGTTGAAAAAATTAATTTTGAGGGGCAAAAAGCAATTTCTGATTATTTAGTGAATGTTGTCGATGATTTATCGACTCGTGATTCTGCTTTGACTTTCCGGGAAGCAGGGCCGAAAAAAAACACAAACTTTCGTGGACGATTAAAAATTACTCTCGGAATTATGCCCGATTTCACTTCTTCTGACTTAAAGGGTCTCGGAGTTGGTGGTGTCAGGCCGGATGGACCCGCCAAAAAAGGAGGAATGAAAAAGGGAGATTTAATTATTGCTGTTGATGGGAAATCAGTTGAAAATATTTATGATTATATGAATCGATTAAAAAAACTAAAACCCGGACAAATTATAACGGTTGATATTATAAGAAATGATGAAAAGAAAGTATTGCTCATTCAATTGTAAACTGTAATATTGCAAAAATTAAAATCAGGAAAATATGCTTAATGAAATTGTTATTCAATAAAATTATTTACTTTTTTTCTGAAAATTAATAAATAATTGAACCACAAATGCAAGATGTTTTCACTACTCAATTTTTATTAAAATTCATAAAATTTGCAGCCGTTGGATTTTCAGGTGTCTTTGTTGATTTTGGAGTAACCTATCTTTGTAAAGAAATATTTAAAATTCAAAAATACGTTTCCAATTCAATTGGTTTTACGGTGGCTGCTTCTTCAAATTATATCCTCAACAGAATTTGGACTTTTGAAAGTACAAACCCCGATATCGCTGTTGAATACACCGAATTTATAATTATTTCATTAATCGGGCTTGTAATAAATAACCTTATTCTTTGGCTGATAATCAAAAAGTTCAAAATTAACTTCTATATTTCAAAATTGTTTGCAATCGGAGTGGTAACCATTTGGAATTTCTTTGCAAATGCATTTATTACTTTTGCCTAAAAGTAGGGTTGGGGAATTTAGCCAATAATATTTCATTTTGATAGCTATCCGATGACTTTTTCGATCGGACGTAATTGTAATAAAAGATATTTTCAAAATTCTAAACATAATCGCATTTTCTTTATTATATTATCCTTACTTTTGGGGGCTTATTTAATAAAAAATCAATATATAAAATATATTATTATAGATGTTTGATCCTAAATCTAATTATAAGAAAACCAGCAATTCTGTTGGTTACATAAATCGCAAAAAAGCGACACAAGAAACCTACGATAAAATAGGTTTTATGTCGGGACTTGAGGTTCACCAGCAGTTGAAAACAAAAAACAAGCTTTTTTGTCATTGCCCAGCAGGCATTTATCAAAAAAAAGATCAATACGATGCTGAAGTTATCAGGCATATGAGGCCAACTTTAAGCGAATTGGGCGAATACGATGGTACGGCATTAATGGAATTTAAAACACGTAAGGAAATAATTTACAGAATTAAAAACGAAACCACTTGTACTTACGAAGTTGATGACACCCCTCCTTTTCCAATTGATAAAGAAGCCCTTGAAATTGCAATCGAGATTTCAGAGCTTTCAAAATTAAACATTGTAGGTGAAGTTCATATCACACGAAAACAATATTTAGACGGAAGTATTCCAACAGGTTTTCAACGGACAGGAATAATTGGAGTTGAAGGTGAAATTCAATTAAAAAATAAAAAAGTAAGATTAATTCAATTAAGCCTTGAAGAAGATTCTTGCCGTGAAGTTTCTGATATCGGCCATGTAAGAATTTATCGTACCGATAGGCTTGGCATGCCTCTAATCGAAACAGTGACATATCCCGATTGCGTTAATCCAGACGAAGTCAAAGAAGCCTGCGATTACATTAGATTTTTAAATCGTAGTACAGGCAAAGTCCGAACCGGAATTGGAGCCGGAAGACAGGATGTAAACGTTAGCTGCAAAGGTGGATCAAGGGTTGAGATTAAGGGTGTTGCTCATACAAAATGGATTCCCGAGCTAACTCACAACGAATGTTTCCGTCAATGGGCTTTGTTGAAAATAAAGGATATTCTTCTGAAAAAGATTAAGAAAGCCGAAGATTGGAAAATAAGTTATGAGACATTGAAATTCCATTCTTATAATTTCAATTTTCAAGCTTTGCGTGATGCTAAGAAATTAAGAAATAAAATTGTGGCTGTTAATTTGCCTGATTTTAAAGGAATTTTATCGCATTTTACTCAGCCCGGAAAAATATTTGCCAACGAAATTGCTGACAGATTAAAAGTTATTGCCTGCATAGAAAAACCGAATATGACGCATTCGGAAGAACTTGAGCTTTTAATAAGCGAAAACGATCTTTCGGAAATAAAAAAACTTCTGAATGCCAAGGAAAACGATGCTCAAATAATTTTTTGGGGGCCGGATGATGATATTAAAACAGCATTGGAAACAATTGAAGAACGATGCAAAATGGCTTTTGAAGGTGTTCCAAACGAAACACGTAAATCTTTTGAAGATGGAACCACAATTTTTGAAAGAGTTTTACCCGGTGCCGATCGTATGTATCCCGATACCGACTCTCCACCGATCCCTCTCGAAAACAATTATATCGAAGAAATTAGCAAAAATCTTCCTTCAGATATTATTGATCGATATAAACAAATGAAGAAGTGGGAAATTCCCGAAGACACCTATACTTTTATTTTCAAGAAGAATTTGTTTCCTCTCATTGAAAAAATTGTTAAGCAATTGGATATTAGTCCACGTTTTATAGGATCTTTTCTCGGACAAAATTTAAAATTTGTCGAGGGGCATTATAAATCGGGAAAGGCATTTGATTATGAAAAAATATTCAATCTTTTTAAGTTTCTTAAAGAAAGTAAAATTGATTTTCAATTAGCCAGGGAAATGATGCCTGTTATTTACGAGCATCCAAAAATGGACTTTAATTCGATTTTGACAAGTATAAATTTCAAAAAGATTTCTGAAGATGAAATCATTTCGAAAATTCCATTTTTGAAAAAGAAATTTTCGGAAATCAGGAAATCAGATAAAAAAGAAAATGAAATTAATTGGATTATGGGACAAATTCATAAAATAGCTTGTGGTAATATTTCGTTAAACAAATTGCATACAATTATTTCTAAAGAGAAATGAGAATGCAGTTTATACTAATAATAATAAATTGAATTATATCAATTTGAAAATTAGCGATTTTATCATATAAAATATTTTTTTGTTATGGGAAATTTTAGTTTACAAATGCGGTTTTCTTTTTTATCAGCCTTCGGATTGATACCCTCAACTTCAAAAATTGAAGAAACGGAAGCCAAAAAGATAAAAAAGTATAATGAATTTCTGGAATTTGGAAAATCAAAAGAGCTTGCTCATTACGAAAAATTAAAACATTTTGTTGATTCAGGCGAATATGATGAAATCAGGAAAAAGATAAAATCTTTAAATTTTAAAAACACTGATGAGTTTAAAAAACTTCAGGAATTTAAATCTCTTAAAAAGTCGGCAAGATTTAAAAATTATTTTAGAATTAAAAAATCTCCTCTTCTTGAAAATTTCAATAAACTTGATGGTTCTGATGAATTAAAAAAATATGAGGAACTTGAAAAATTTATTGCTTCCGATGAATTTCAGAAGGCTAAAGAAAAAATAAAGTCCCACACATTTAAAAAAACCGAGGAGTATAAAAAACTTCTGAATTATAAATCCTTAAAGAAATCATTTGGATTTAAAAACTATTATAAAGTTCTTAAATCATCCGGATATCAAAATTATAAAACTGTTCACAATTCTGACGAATTAAAAAAGTTTCAGGAACTTAAAAAATTTGTTGAATCAAAAGAGTTTGAGAAATTGAAACAATCTGCTAAGAAAAAAGAATTTAAAAAATCAAAAGAATTTCAAAAATTTCAGGAATACAAAAGATTAAATAAGTCAGGCCCAATTTCGAAATATCAAAAATTTAGTAAATCAAAAAGCTTTGAAGAATTTAAAAAACTTCATAATTCAAAAGAATTACAGAATTTCGAATCTTTAGAAAAATTCGTTAATTCAAAAGAATTTAATGATTTAAAAGAAAAAATTAAAGCTCAAACATTTAAAAAATCCGAAGAATATAAAAAATTACTTGCATACAAAACTCTGAAAAAATCAAAACCCATAAAGGATTATTATAAACTAAAAAAATCACCTAAATATTCATTATTTAAGGAAATTGACAGGTCGAAAGAATTACAAAACTTTGAAGACCTAAAATTATTTATTGCTTCCGATGAATTCAAAAAAGTCGAGAAGTATATGAAAGACAAAAAGAAATTTGAGAAAACCGAAGAATACGTACAATTTCGGGAATACAGAAAACTGAAAAAATCAAAACAGATCAAAGATTTTTACAGGCTGCAAAAATCAAAAGAATTTGATGAGTTAAAAGAATGGAAAATTTCTTTTGAAGATGATTTTAATTCAAAAAAACTTGATACCGAAAAATGGATGACAAAATATTATTGGGGCCAGGAGTTAATGAATGCAGGTTATTCGCTTTCGACAGACGAACAAAGCTTTACGGATGAGAATAATTTTGAAATATCGGATAGTAATTTGAGAATTTTAACAAAAAAAGAAAAAACAAACGGATTTGTCTGGGATTTAAATATTGGTTTCTTTTTAAAAGATTTCTATTATACTTCTGGCCTTTTGAGTACCGGAAATAGTTTCAGGCAAAAGCACGGAAGATTTTCGGCAAAAATTAAACTGAATTCAGAAAAAGGTGTTTATCATGCTTTTTGGATGGTTTCCGATAAACTTTTACCACAAATTGATATTTTAAAATATTCGGCACGAGGCAAACTTTTAATGAGTAATCATTGGGATGGAAATGCGGAGCAGGAAAAAAGTAAAAAACATACTTTTTCACTTGGAGGTTCAAAATTTTGTAATAAATATTTTATTTATACACTCGAATGGAATCAGAATGAAATAATTTGGAAAATAAACAATAAAATTGTCGGACGAATGAATTCGAATATTCCTGATATTCCGATGTATTTAATGTTGAATTCAGGAATTGAAAAAGGCCAAAATCCGGCAAAACTTCCTGTAAGTATGGATGTTGATTGGGTTAGGTGTTATATTAAAATCACGGATGAAAAATAATAATAAATTGGATTTCGAACACCAATTAACGAATAATGAATTAAGAAATAAAATATATTAATATGAGCAATGATATTTTTCAAGGCTATAAAGGCGCGGCCTTAGAAATTTTAAAAAAATATAATGTCAGAGTTTGGGGACAGGCAGAAGTTAAAACAATTCGCGGAGAATTTAAAGGAACTATTCTTCCCCGCTCAGAGAATGATGATGACAAACATATTGTAATGAAAATTATAACCGGTTATAATGTTGGAATTGATACCAATACAATTTTAGAGATGAAAGAAACCGGCTATAAAAAAGCTAATTATAAAATCCCCGAAAAAGAATTTCCATTTACCGAAGGTTTACCGAAAGTTAAATTATTTGGTACCGGAGGCACAATTGCATCTCGCCTGGATTATCGAACAGGTGCAGTGATTCCGGCCTTTTCTCCAGGTGAATTATATGGTGCAGTTCCCGAGTTAGCCGATATTTGCAACCTCGAAACCGAAAAAGTCTTTGCTGTTTTTAGCGAAAACATGGGCCCTGCTCAGTATAAACAATTGGCTATTGCAATTGGAAAAGAAATTGAAAATGGTGTTGACGGAATTGTTATTGGCCATGGAACAGACACTTTGCATCATACCGGAGCAGCTTTAACTTTTATGGTGCAAAACTCACCGATTCCTATCGTTTTAGTAGGTTCACAACGTTCATCCGACAGGCCAAGCTCCGATGCAGCCTTAAACCTAATGCATGCAATGAAAGCTGCCGGATCATCAGACATAGCTGAAGTAATGGTTTGCATGTTCGGCCCAACTTCCGACGAATATGGCCTGCTTCACAAAGGAACAAGAGTAAGAAAAATGCACTCCTCCTATCGGTCAACTTTCAGGACAATCGGTGATGTACCATTGGCAATGATCGACCGAAACAAGATCACTCCAATTAAAAAAGACTATAAAAAACGCCGCAACGATCGTAACGTAAAAATAATGCCTTATTTCAGCGATAAAGTTACTATGATTTATTACTATCCCGGAATGAAACCCGACACAATTGATTCTTTGGTTGATAACGGTTATAAAGGAATAATAATTGTCGGAACAGGTTTGGGACATGTAAATAAAGAATTATATCCTGCAATTGAGCGTGCAACAAAAAAAGGAGTAGCAATGTATATGACACTTCAAACAATTTGGGGATATGTTCATATGTTTGTTTACGACACTGGCCGCGACATGATGGCAAAAGGAATTATTCCTGCAGGAAATATGTTGCCCGAAGTTGCATTTATAAAATTAGGATGGGCTTTGGGCCAAACCGA
>JAEINX010000083.1 GCA_016342645.1 Bacteroidales bacterium
GAAGTGAAAAGCGGGATGGAAAATTCTGTGGCACTTCGCCAGGCTGCTTCAAAACGTGATAAACCCTGATCTAATTTCGCAACATAATTATCAATTACAACAACTGCATTATCGACAACCATTCCAAGCACAACAATTAGTGAGGCAAGTGAAACTTGTTGCAATTCAAATCCAAACAAATCTAAGAACATAAATGTCATTCCTATTGAAACTGGAATTGAAAAACCGGCAATAACGGCAATATTGAAAGGCAAAAGCAGCATAATTACAAGGATTACGGCAGCTACTGCAATCAGGAATTCCTTCATGAAATCGTTGACAGCATCTTTTACTGTTTCGGGTTGGTTGTTAATAATTTGAAATTTTATGTCATCGGGCAATAGCTTTTTTGATTCAGCCATACTTAAATCAACTTCTTTACCAAATTCAACAATATTATAACCCGATTGCATTTGTAAGGAGATAAGCATTAAGTTATTATCACTTCCGTTAACACGAATATAGGTAGTTGGTTCCTCTAATTTTCTTTCAACATTAGCAACATCTTTTATTCTAAAAATTGCACCTTCAGGCGATACGCCTACTTCCTGTTCTTTGATTTGATCGATAGTTGAGAAGAGGCCTGTTGTTAATAAATTAATTTTTGAGTATTCCGATTCAATATAACCTGAATACTTTACAGTATTTTGAGATTTTAATATTTTTATAACATCAACAAGTTGAACGCCATATTGAATCAATTTTTCGGAACTCGTTGTAACCTCGATTTCTTCGGGTTTATAACCAATACGATCAATTTTTGAAACCGAAGGAATTTGTCTTAGATTATTTTCGATTAATTCAATATGATCTTTTAATTCGCTATAGGAGCAATTATCGCATTCAATACCAATTAATAATGCAACAACATCACCGAAATCAGAGTCCACAATCGGGCCTATCACACCTTGCGGTAAACTCATTTGTGACAATATGAATAATCCCTGACTAAGTTTCTGCCAAAACACATCCGGAATCTCTACCCAGTCTTCAAGAGTAACTGTTACGACAACCTGCCCATCTTTAGTGGTGGAATAAGTCTCATCCTTTTTTACCTCCGAATAAGTATAAAGTTTTTCTTCAATACTTTTTGTTAGCTGCTCCTCAACCTGACTTGCAGAGGCACCCGGATAAAAAGCAATCACTAAAGCCTGACGAACGGTAATTTCAGGAGATGAGCGCCGCGGCATCGTCATTAGAGAATAGATACCAACCATAAAAATCAGGAAAATGGTAATTATAGGTACTTTATGATTTTTTAGCGATTCTTTGATGATATTCATAAAAACTCTTTAATCAATTAAATTATTTTGAAATTTTGACTATGGCACCTTCGTAAAGCTTTGTATTTCCTTCAGTAACTATTATATCACCATTTTTTAGGCCATTCAAAACATTAACACCTTTATTATGGGTTTTGTTAGTTTGAATATTTCTTTTAGTAACTTTATTCCCGTCCTTATCAAGCAAATAAACATAAGTTCTACCATCGGAGCTAAGCAGAACTGCCTCAGCGGGGATATAAATGATTTTATTTTTCTTAGGAGTTTCTACATTTAGAAAAGCAATCATTCCGGGTTTCATAGAAAAACTTGTATTTTCAATAGTAGCTTTGACGGGAAAAGCACGAGAATAAGGATCGGCAACCGAACCAATTCGGCTGATTTTTCCCTCAAAAATTGCATTATCCAAAGCAGGAACTTCAACCGTAACATCCATATTCATTGAAATAAAAGCAATTTCATTTTCAGGAATAAATGATCGAATAAAAATATTTTTTGTGTAAACTATTGCAAAAATTGGCATTCCCTGGGGAATTATCTCACCCGGTTGAACGCCTTCAACTGCAAGCCATCCATTGTGAGGTGCATATAAATGAGTATCTTTTAGCTGGTTCTTTTTATAATCAACATTTGCTTGTGCTTCTTTGTATAGGGCTTGAATTTTATCAAAATCACTCTCTGTCAGGCTGCCTTTTTTGTATAAGTTTGTCAACCTTTGAAATTCATTTTCAGCTTCAACAAATTTAGCTTCAGCAGCCTGAACTGCAAATTCGTAATCAGTCGGATCAATCGTAGCAATTAACTCACCCTCTTTAACATATTGACCTTCTTTCACATATACATTCTCAATTTTCCCTGCAACCATAAAACCAAATTTGATGGTTTTCAAGGGCAAAATATCACCACTGAATTGTAATACCTCCGAAACGGATTGCTGATTAATTTGAATAGTCTTTACAGCTATCTCTTTCCTTGTCGTGTCAGATTTTTGTTGATTTGAACATCCTGAGATTATTAAAAATGCTAAGAATATAGCAATAAGCTTAAAACGGTAATTCATTTTTTTTATATAAATGATTTATAATTTTTACAAAAATAAAAAAAATAAGGCAGACTTTGGCTAAATAATATTTTAATGTATGGCTACAACCTGTTAGGCTTCCAGATGTGTGAAGAAGAAACATGCTGCTTCGTGTTGAGCTTCAAGATGTGTGGAGAGGCAACATGCTGCTTCGTGTTGGGCTTCTATATGTCGAGAAAGGGTGTTTACTGCTTCATAATGAATTTTTTTTAAAAAAAACCGATTAAGCTATTATTGATGGGTACTCTTCGACTTATAAAACGATTACTTAGATTTATATATGTTCATCAAAATATTATTTAGCCATCAATTGGTTATTTCCTTCTTAATCCGCTTTTATTACTAATTTTGCCATCATTTTTTAGAATATAAAATATATTAAATTGAGTAGAAAATCTTCTATCAGAAAATTTCAAACATCGAAAGTAGTGAGTATTTCATTTGCTCATCTTATCCATGATATTTATTCATCTTTTCTGGCTCCTATTTTGCCATTATTAATTGAGAAACTTGGTCTTTCATATTCATTAGCAGGTTTATTGACAATTTTTCAACGAATACCTTCACTATTAAATCCAATTATAGGTTTAATTGCCGATAAAGCACCGATACGATATTTTATAATACTAACCCCTGCAATAACAGCAATTTCGATGAGTTTATTGGGAATAGCTCCAAATTTTATTATTTTAGGATTGCTATTATTTGTGATGGGTTTAAGTGCTGCATTTTTTCATGTACCTGCTCCGGTGTTAATAAAACAACTTTCGGGTAATCGCATAGGAAAAGGTATGAGTTATTATATGTTAGGTGGAGAAATTGCTCGTACAAGCGGGCCTTTGATTATTCTCGGAGCGATTTCAATTTGGGGATTGGAAGGAACCTATAAATTAATTCCTTTTGCATTATTGGCTACAATTATTTTGTATTACAAATTAAAAAATATTGATATTCAGCGGTCAAATAAAAAAGAAAGAGAGGTATTCAATGTTAAATCCACATTAATAAAAGTTCTACCTATATTTTCGTTATTGGCGGGAATCACATTTTTTCGTTCGGCGATGAAAGCTGCACTCACCACTTTTTTACCAACATACCTTACTTTAGGCCAAAATGAAAGTCTTTGGATTGGAGGAATTTCCTTAGCTATTTTAGAACTCGCCGGAGCTGCCGGAACTTTAGTAGGAGGAAGTATTTCGGATAAAATCGGGAAAAAGACTACTTTAATAATCTCTGCAACAGCCACTCCGGTTCTAATGTTTATTTTTGTTTATCTTAGTGGTTTTGCAATGATTTCGCTTCTTATTCTGATCGGTTTTTTCATGTTTGCCACAAGTCCGGTTCTTTTAGCCTTAGTTCAAGAAATTAGTGCAGAAAGACCAGCATTTATAAACGGAATTTACATGACTATTAATTTCGTTATTGGAGCTTTAACAGTTTATTTTGTTGGTTTTTTAAGCGATATTTATGGTTTAACTCTTACCTACAAAATTTCGGCAATTGTTGCTTTAGGATCAATTCCATTTGTTTTCATGTTGCCAAAGAAGATTTTTGCAAAGTGATTTAAACAAGTAAAAACCTAAATAATGCAATAAATAAAATTATTAGAATCAGTGGAGTTATTTGCAAACTATAGGTATCATCTGTTTTTCTTAACTTTATGGGTAAACGATCATTAGGAGTTACATATATTGATATAATTACGATGAATATACAAAGAAGAATATATGTGTCGTAATAAGAAAACTCAGATTGATGAGGAATTTTCATTATAAATATAATTGCGTTTCCTATCAAAGCCGGGAATAATATTTGAAAATTTAAATATTTAGGAAAATCAGGCTCATTAATTTCTTGAAAATATGAATTAAATGTAACCGTAGTATTCCATACCGAATACTTTCCAATCATAATTAATACAAAAACAGCTATTAAACCAAACAGAATTTTAATAAGCAAAGGGACGGAATAAGTAACGAATACGGCTCCAAAACCAAAATAAAAAATATACCAGTGAGTTGAGGCTAAGAATCCAATATTTTTCTTGTATTCTGTTTTTCATTTTTTGCGATGGTTCTGTATCTTTTTACAAATATAGGAGTTAATTAATGGGTCGGGCCTAAAAAGTAATTATTCGTAAAAAAGAATCATCGTTTGATTTAGTATCAAGCGATGACTCTTTTATACTGATGATGAGAGGGAATATACAAAACGAAACCCATAACTCTTAATACAATATCGATTTTAATGTTTCTGTATTCTATTTCCATTGTTTGGCACTTATTTCACATAAATTTTCCCACTCATCGAAGTCTTATCAGTAATTATCCTAACAACATAATATCCTGTTTTCAAATCAAAGTCAATAGTATTTACTTCCTCCAAATATCTTTTTTCCATTACCGGCTGTCCAAGCATATTGAATAATTGAATGGTTCCGTTTTTCAATTCTTTATCAATTATATAAAGCTTGTTATCGTAAACATAGAAGCGAATGTTTTCGGTTTCTGTGTTTGTATCTTCGATGCCTGTTGCATTATTAAAATGCAGTGCAAAACGATCTCGAATTTGGCCATGTTCGTTAATATTGAAAGAATATTTTTCAACTTCACGTAAATTAATCAAGTTGCCGTTTTCTTTGTCTTCTAATTTTATTGAAGTTGATTTATCGAAATTCTCCGATTCAATTATCTTGAAATTATAATCACCTGCTGTGCTAATATCCAAACCAATTTTCACTTCAAGTTTTTCGGTATTCAGAGGTGGTAATGCCTGAATTGCAAAATCGACACCATTATCTTCTACAAGGCGGGTGTAAAGAGCAATATCGGGGTTTCCTTTTAGTTTAGCTGCATCAAAAGAAGGATCGAGCCCAAGTGTCATATCCGGTAAAAATGCAATTGTTGTAATGTTACTTCTGTTTTCTGAATCATTAACAAGAAGTTTCATACGAGCAACATCATCGTTAGGGCCGTTTTTATAAAACGTTGCAGAACCGTGTTTGCGTGTGCTAACATTAAATTCCAATGATTCACTTGCACTTTTGCTTATAACCATAAAGCCTTGCCCGGGAGCTGCATAAATTGCTCCGCTTGCATTATTTTTTACTTCATAATCATTTTGACTTTCATCCCAAAAATATACTGCTCTTGCATCATCACGCAATACCGATGAATTTTGATCAATAAAATTATTGGTTTCCTGTGCACTTGTATTAATTGCAATTGTTGAACAGAACGGATTCCCGACAAGGTTAGCACCGGGATTTGAACTTGCGTCAGTTTTTGTGATTGTTATGGTTTTGTTATCGGTGTAAGGAATACCGCTAAGACTTAATGTTTTATCTGTTGTTTTATATGTAACTGCATAACCCCTGCAAGCTGTAAAACTTTGCCCCATTTCGTTGCCTGTACCATTTCCGGTTGGTCCGTTTAGTATATCAATCCAAAAGCCTGTATCATCTCCACTATTCAAACTTTCATCCCAACGATAAAATTGATTAATTGAACTACCCGGTGTTCCAAGTCCCATTAAGTCTGTAAACGTGCCTGAAATATTGGTTTGCCCTGAAATATAATGCCATTTGTCCATGGTAAGAAAACGCTCAACAGTCACATTTCCGGTGGCTGTTCCTTCAACGATTAAGGAGCCGGTGCCACTACTTGTACTTCTTATGGTAAGAGTAGCTCCGGTGTTAACAGTAAGATTATTGCATAAAGCTGTTCCAGTTGCTGAAATTACAGGCTGGTTTCCACCGCTATTAATTATTGGATTATTTGAAACTGTTGGAACGATATCAAGCGACCAGTTGGCTGCTGTGTTCCAATCAGTATCTTCTGAGCCATCCCATGTAATATTCACAGGATCATATCCTTCCCATGACAACCAAGGATAAGCATTATTGTTGCTTCCATCAATTGACCAATAATCATTTGTACCATTTGTTGTTTCTCCAACAAAATCCCATCCAGCATCAGTAAATGTTGATTGGGTTTTCATTTCGGCAGTAGTTTTACCTGTACCTCCTGAACTGCTTGATTGGCCTGAAGTTTGAGTGTCCCAAAAGCAATTAGATATGGTTCCGTCTCCATGCCCGTCATTATCATTGCAAAAGCCATCCAGGCTATGTGTTGCATCAGAAACTGCTCCTGTTGAAAAACAGTTTTCAATATCGCTGTTATTGAATGATATAAATCCTGCAGCTTCATATACTGCACTCACTGAAGCCCTTGAATAGCTATTCTTTACCAGCTTATGACTTTGACCGATTATGCCTGCTGCAATTGAGTTGCTTGCATCACCTGTAATTGAACCCGTAGCATAGCAACTGGAAACCAGTGATGTGCTTCTTGAAATCAGGCCGGCAGTACGATAACCTCCGGTAAAATCTACATCTTCCATTCCCAGGTTCTGCACATAGGATGTTTCCTGGCTATAATTCCTGTCGGTATAGCCAAAAAGTCCTACATCATTGGTGTTTGGCCGGTTGACATATAAGTTTGAAATTGTATAACCATTGCCTTCCAGATAGCCATTGAATTGATCTTCAGTAGGAGTTTGTCTGCCTATTGGTGCGTAACCTTTACCTCCGTCCCAGGCTGAGCTTGCGGAGGCATCAATATCAGCTGCTAATTCGAAATAGCTGTCCCATGTATCCGGGTTTTGCATCATCCAGGCAAGTTCATTCAATGAAGAAATTTGATATGGACTGCCAGACGAACCATCTCCGCTTGGAGCAGATGCTGAACCATAAGTGTCAGCAGTAAAGGAAACCTCATTTCCGTATGCCGTTCCTTCTCCATTTATTGCATAAGCCCGTATGTAGTATGTTTCCCCAGGAACGAAATCGTACATGGTTTTTGTGAAGGGATTTTGCCCGGAATAATCTTTCTTTTTTACATCGGATGTGGTTGGTTCGGTAGATTTACTCCAGCAGATACCTTTTTCTGTAACGGTACTACCTCCATCGAAGGTTACTTCTCCTCCAGATGTTGCTTCCATGAAACCTATGGCTGAAGCGGCAGTTGTGGTTACCGTTGGAATAGTGGCAATTACAAAAGAACCATCACCTTCTCCCGATTCAGGATTGGCTGAATAACCATCTTCAGGGTACACATCCCAATCGCTAGAATTTGATAATTCGATAATATATTCTCCTGGACCACCAGTTAGTTCAATGACTGCATTCGTTCCTGTATAAGAAAAACCATTTGGCCCAGTAATAGTATTTGATCCAGAAATATCGATGATATTTAATTCTCCTACAAGCTCTGCATTAATTTGATTAGAAATTAAAAGAATGCTTATAATAATTATAAATCCATATTTTTTATTCATTTTATTCCCTCCTTATTTGAGCATCAGTATCTTATTTATTTTATAGTTATTCGGTGTTCTGAGTTGATAGAAATAAACACCCCGGCTGGTAACTTTTACTGTTACATCCAGTCCTGAGGTAATATCTGTACTCTCAATGGTTAGCCCATCAGTGATATACGGTAATGCTGCTGAAATGGTAACTGTTGAGCCGGAACTCAGATTAAAATTGATTATATCATCCACGCTCGTGCTTGCATTGGATTGATTGATGGCCCAGCTCAGGGTTCCTGGAGAGCCTGATCCATTATCGCTCGTTGATGTTAATGTGTAGGTTGCGGCAATTAACAACTCTGATGAAATGGTAAAGGTTAATGCTATGAATAGCATTGATAATTTGCAAAAATGTAAATTTTTCATATTTGTTTTCATAATATGTTGTTTTTTTATTAAATTTTATTTTTCAATTTCATTAGGGATGGCATCCCTTGTATTCTTGTATCTTGCATCCTGTATCCTGCTTCTATTCAACAAATATTTTCCCACTCAAAGTGGCCTTTTTCGTAACTATTCTAACAATATAATATCCTTGTTTCAAACTCAAATCAAGTGTGTTTATTGCTTCCGAATATTGTTTTTCCATTACAGGTTGTCCAAGCATATTAAACACTTGAATTGTTCCGTTTTTCAATTCTTTATCAATAATATAAAGCTTATTATCGTAAACATAGAATCGAATGTTTTCGGTTTCGGATGTTTGATCTTCAATGCCGGCCGCATTATTAAAATGTAAGACAAATCGTTCGCGTATTTGTCCGGCTTGATTAATATTAAATGAATATTCTTCAATTTCATGAAAATCAATCAAGCTTCCGCTTTTTTTGTCTTCTAATTTCACGGAAGTTGTTTCATCGAAGTTTTCAAGTTCTTTGATTTTAAAAGTATAATTGCCTGCTGTGCTAATATCTAAACCAATTTTTACTTCAAGTTTTTCATCACTTAAGGGAGGCAAAGCCTGAATTGCAAAGTCAACTCCATTATCTTCGACAAGCATAGTGTAAAGAGCAATATCAGGGTTTCCTTTTAATTTAGCGGCATCAAAAGAAGGATCGAGCCCGAGTGTCATATCCGGTAAAAATGCAATTGTTGTAATGTTACTTCTGTTTTCTAAATCATTAACAAGAAGTTTTATACGAGAGACATCATCGTTAGGGCTGTTTTTATAAAACGTTGCAGAACCGTGTTTGCGAGTGTTAACATTAAATTCCAATGATTCACTTGCACTTTTACTTATAACCATAAAGCCCTGCCCGGGAGCTGCATAAATTGCTCCGCTTGCATTATTTTTTACTTCATAATCATTTTGACTTTCATCCCAAAAATATACTGCTCTTGCATCATCACGCAATACCGATGAATTTTGATCAATAAAATTATTGGTTTCCTGTGCACTTGTATTAATTGCAATTGTTGAACAGAACGGATTCCCGACAAGGTTAGCACCGGGATTTGAACTTGCGTCAGTTTTTGTGATTGTTATGGTTTTGTTATCGGTGTAAGGAATACCGCTAAGACTTAATGTTTTATCTGTTGTTTTATATGTAACTGCATAACCCCTGCAAGCTGTAAAACTTTGCCCCATTTCGTTGCCTGTACCATTTCCGGTTGGTCCGTTTAGTATATCAATCCAAAAGCCTGTATCATCTTCACTATTCAAACTTTCATCCCAACGATAAAATTGATTAGTTGAACTACCCGGTGTTCCAAGGCCCATTATTTCGGTAAACGTTCCTGAAATATTGGTTTGCCCTGAAATATAATGCCATTTATCGTGTGTAAGAAAACGCTCAACGCTAACATTGCCTGTGGCTGTTCCCTCAACAATAAGTGAAGCTGTACCCGAAGATGTACTTTTTAACGTAAGTGTAGCTCCACTTTTAATGGTTAAATCGTCGCATGTAGCTGTTCCTGTTACCCCAACTTCAGGGTCGTTTGCTACATTGGGTATAATAACATCATCACTACTACCGGCGATAGCTCCATCATCCCAATTGGTGCTTGTGTTCCAATCATTATCTGTAGTTCCTATCCAATAACCCGCGTATCGGGGTTCATAAGCTCCAATAGTTGGATAAAACTCATGCCGTGATTCACCTCTTTGGTCGGTAGTAATGCCGGCATCCCAGCTACCTTCAGAAATAGCGAAACTGCCGCTACTTATTGCCAGGGTTTGTGTTGGGCCACCATTGTCGGCAAGGGTAGATGATAAATTCAGTTGGCCTGTTATTGTTCCACCGCTATGCGACCAGTCGTTTCCTGAACCTGTATAGATAAAATTGGTGGGGTGTGTAAAGGTTTTTAGTGTTCCTGTTATACTGCCACTTTGATACTCAACTATATTGTAACCGTTGTCTGTGAGACTTCCTTCTTTGTAATAATAATCATCGCCGGTTGTAGTACCACTTCCTTGGTAGTTGTTGGCAAGAATGCTATTCTTAACTATTAAAGTCACGGAACCATCTTTATATATCCCACCACCATTATAGCTGCTGCCACAATGGTTTTCGGCAAAGGTACAGTTGTTTATGGTAACTGTACCTGAAGAGGAAGAGATATAAATACCTCCACCTTTGTCATTGGACTGGTTTCCGGTAAATGTGCAATTGGTCAACTCAAGGGTGCCTCCTTCCAAATAAATTCCTCCTCCCCAGCCACTTGCTTCATTAGCACTAAATAGTGAATTTTCTATTGTAACTGATTGATCGACAACTATTCCTCCTCCAAATCCGGCACTGTTGTCTGTAAATGTAGAATTTGTAATCTGATTATCTGAGTCGGCAGTACTTCGAATATAGAGCCCGCCACCAATTACAAAATCACCGTTAGCCCCATCTGATATTTCAACATTATCAAGATGGATAGATCCAAAGTTCAAATAAATAACACTTCCGTATTGATCTTCTGCCCCTCCCCGTAAATTTATGTTATTCAGGGTGTAGGTTTTCCCTGAGCTATTCAGATAAAACACCCGATAGGATGAAGTGCCGGGAGTAGTAACCTGAACCGTAACATCAGTACCACTGCCGGCGGTATTGTCGCCATCTATTGTTATATTTTTAGTGATTTCGATTTGTGATCCAATCACAATGGTTTCGCTACCTGAGGGTAGGTTAAAGGTGATTTCTGCTCCATCGGAAGCGGCGGTTAGAACAGAACGCAGGGTGTAGGTACCTCCGTCGTCGAGATTGCTGTAAACCACATTGCTTAGTCCGGCAGTAGTACTGAAGCTAACCTGATCACCATAAGCTGTGCCACAAGTGCTGGTTGCATAGCTCCTTACATAATAAGTTGTACCCGGGTCTAAGCCTGTCATCTCTGAATTAAAAGCTCCTGTTGATGAAGTAGCTCCTTCGTCTGTAAAATCATCGGCAAGGGTGGGTGTGCCACCGGTATTCCAGCAAACGCCATGAGCTGTAGGATTGGCTGAGCCCAGGGCAGTAATGTTTCCGTTTCCTGTAGCAGTGACATAACTTATATCAGAAACTGCCTGGGTAGTTAATGTAAGTGGAGTTCCGGTTGCACTGAAGCTTTCTTCGCTGCCATAAGCGGTGCCGGCTTCGTTGGTAGCATAAGCTCTTACATAATAAGTTGTCCCCTGGCATAAACTTGTAAGGCTTGAAACAAAACTACCTGTCCCTGTTCCATCAGTTGTGAAGTCATCATCTGTGGTAGGATTAGAAGATGTTGACCAACATACACCGCGGGCAGATACTGTTCCTCCTCCATCATCTGTAACATCACCACCGCTGCTTGCTGTTTCATTACCAATATCACTTACAACAGTTGTTGTAACAGTTGGATTAACAATTTCTCTGCCTACTGTATAATAGCCATCAGTAGGAAGATAGTATTCAATATATATTTCTCCTGATGTAATGGATGTTCCATTATCAACAACCGAAAAATCTCCGGAAGTACCATCCCTTCTGAGCAAAACATAATTTGAGGCAGGTAATCCGGTTTCTTCAATGGCAGATGCACCAAAATCGCTTAGGTCGAAATTAAAGTCAACCCTGTCGGAGGCAGCATCATCGATGTACCATATCGTGGAAGCCCTGATTGCAACAGTTGAAGGAATGTCAGAAGTACTTGTGCCGGTGAGATTATTGTTGGCAAAAGCATAAAATTCAGATGTTCCGAATGATTGGGTACTGTAATCGCGTAGAGCCATTCCAGTTGATTCATCACTCCAGTCAGTGCCCAGCGCTCTCCATACGGCTTCGGGGTCAGTTGTATATCCTGTAGGGAAATCTCCAATGGGTGTATTTTGATCTTCAAAAGAACAGCCCGAGTTTGTGAGATCATTCCCTGAAGCATTTCCTTCATTTTCCAGGTAGGCAGGTGTTGTGTTAGATTCAAAACGATAATAGCCTCGTAAATCGGTATATGAAGCCACAGTAGTACCACTTATATGCATTAAAGATTGAATTTCTGATTGGGATCGGGCAACACGCCAAAACCTAAGTTCATCAATATATCCAGAAAAATCATCACTTCCATCCGAATGAGTTCCTATACGAAGTTCATAAGTGCCATAATCCACATCTCCTATTTGCTCAATATTTGTGTTTGTTTCACCATCAACCCATAAATTCATATCACTTCCATCATAGGTAGCAGCAATGTGATGCCATCCTGTTGAAAGGCTAGAGGTAGAAACTGTTATAGATTTGGCACTATTAGCAACCAAATAAAACCTTATATCAGAAGAGCGTAATTCAATTTTATATCCTTCTCCTGAGCCATCTGTTTGCAGAGTTACCAATATCTGGGTTGAAGAAGGTGTCCAGTCTGTTGCATATGCCCAGAATTCTGTTGTTATTGTATTGTATCCGTAATTTTGACCTCCTGTAGTCAGATAATCATTTGTCCCATCAAAATACGCACAGGTTCCTCCACCCTGGGCAAAAATTGTTAAACTATAAGTTAACATTAATATTGCTTGTAATAGTTTTTTCATAAATATTGTTTTTTAAATTTAAAACAGATTTTTACGTTATCTAATTTAAATCTTCATTATATTTACAAATATATGTTAATTAATTGTATTTTGTGCGGTTTATATAATTTATTTTTCGGTTTTCATTTTATTAATAACTTTTTGGTAATATTGCTATAAGAAATAAAAAATAAACTTACTATTTTTAGTTTTTGGAAAAGCAATTTGTTGTTATGGTTTGCGGACTTTTTTATTTAGAAACCTTATTCGCAGAAGCGGAGTACGAACTTAGAAGTTTGGAAAGGCTATTCGCAGCAGGGGATTACGAACTTAGATGTTTAGAAAGGCAATTCGTAGCAGAGGATTACAAACATAGATGTCTAAAAAGGCTATTCGCAGCAACGGATTACGAACTTAGATGTCTGGAAAGGCAATTCGCAACAGAGGATTATGAACATAGATGTTTAGAAAGGCAATTCGTAACAGAGGATTACGAACTTAGATGTCCGGAAAGCTTATCTTCTGCTTTAGGGGGTTGTTTTCAAGACATAAAAGAAAAGCATTAATATATAAAATTGAATTAAAAATAAAAAAACAGGCTGTCATCAATATTAAAAAAACAGGAAAAATGAAAAGAAACTGGAGTTATTTAGATAATGTTTTCTTAAACGCAACAAAACGTAGCAATGTTAAAATGCTTGGATTGATTACTGATCATGAATCAAGGCTGAGAGCTAAAATATCGGACGAATCAATCCAGCCAATAATTGAACGTACTTCAAACATTAAGAATGAGCTTTCGACAAAATTTAATACATGGAAATCGGCAAAAGGTATTTGGGAGGGCGAGACATTACGATTTGAAAATTTATTAAATGAATTAAGTACTAAAAAGATACCGAGATGGGAAGCTATGGTAAGAATTGAATATCCGGAGCGGTCGGCTGATTTTAGAATTATCTTCCCCGATGGAAGACAAACTTTCAGAGAGGGGAATTACGAATCACGAATTGCCAAGGTAGGTGCACTGTCTAAAACACTTTTAAATTACGAATTGCTTGTAAATGTACAGAGTGAAGTAGATTCTTTTCATAAGAAATTAATAAGCACACGGGATTTACAACAGCAAAAAGAGCAGCTTACGGCTTCGACTTCGGGTGAATTGAAAAAGCTTAGAATTGCAGCAGCCAAAATTTTGTATGCTAACCTCGGTTACCTGATGAATAAATATTATCGTGATCCCGAAAAAGTTGGGCAGTTTTTTGAATTGGAAAGCATTCGCAGGTAATAGGGGAAGAAAACTTCGTTATTCGAGATTCCTTGTTCTGTATTCATTATTTAGAAAAAATATGTTTAATTGCTACGGGGATCATGTATCCGGTCTCCAGTCTGCTATATTAGTTGCGATATCAAAAAACCTCTTTTCGCTATCAATCAACTTATTGCTTTGCTCAATAATTTCCTGCTTTTGTTTATCCAATGCAAGAAAAAATTTAACTTTCTGACGCAGAATATCTTTTTTGATTGGCTTAAAAAGATAATCAACCGCCCCCGATTCATATCCTTTAAACATGCTTGAGGCATCATGATAAATACCCGTAATAAATATTATTGGGGTAAGCTAATATTTTTCTATTTCTCTGATTTTTTCTGCTAACTCAAAGCCATCCATTTCGCTCATCATAACATCAAGAATAAACAAACTAAAATAGTTTTTAAAAATAAGCTCAAGTGCCTCCTGCCCGCTTTCTGCCGATATTGTCTGAATGCCATCAAATTTCAAACAACTATGAACAAGCATATTATTAGTTGGAATGTCATCAACGCTTAATACTTTTTGTATATAATTTTTACCCATATATTTCCCTCTCTTATAGATAATAGGACAAAAGTAATGTTTTTGCATTAAAATAATATGAAAAATATTATTTTGAAGTCTTTGAAAATAATGCTAAAAAAACCATTAAAAATGATTGGGCAATCTACGATATTAATGCCGGATTTATTATTATTGCAAAAAGTTTAATTTTTCAATGAAGGAAAAAACTATGCCAATGAAAGGCAAAATATATTTTGCTTCCGATTTTCACCTCGGAATTCCTGATTATGCTTCCAGCCTGAAACGAGAAAAACTATTGGTTCAATGGTTAGATTTAATCAAAAAGGATGCATTGGAAATATTTCTTATGGGTGATATTTTTGATTTTTGGTTCGAATATAAAACTGTTGTTCCTAAAGGTTTTGTCAGATTATTGGGGAAGCTTGCCGAAATTACCGATTTGGGTATTCCTGTGCATTTGTTTAAAGGAAATCACGATGTTTGGGCTTTCAATTATCTTAATAAAGAAGTAAATATCATTCTTCATAGAGAGCCTGAAATTAAAGTTTTTAATAATAAAAAGTTTTATCTTGCCCATGGCGATGGACTCGGCCCGGGCGATAAAGGATATAAATTTTTAAAAAAAGTATTTGAATGCCGCATTAATCAATGGCTATTTCGTTGGCTTCATCCTGATCTGGGAACGAGAATGGGATTATATTTTTCGAGTAAAAGTCGTCTGGCACAGATTGCAAAAGAAGGAAAAAAAGCAAACAATTTTGATCTGAAAAATGAGATGCTTTTTAAATACACTCTTGAAGTTCTTAAAAAAGAAATTGATATTGATTATTTTGTTTTTGGACATTGGCATTATCCTATTAATAAAAAAATATCTGATAATTGCTGTTTAATAGTCTTGGGTGATTGGCTATCAAATTTTTCTTACGCAGTTTTTGATGGAGAAAACATTGAACAAAAGTTTTTTAAGATAAATGAAATTGAAAATTAGAAATTCGGGAGAAACTACAAAACAATAAAAACATGAAAACTATCGGTCTTATTGGAGGGACAACCTGGCATTCGTCGGCTGAGTATTACAAAATAATTAACCAACAAATTCATAACAAGCTTGGTAAAAACCACTCGGCTAAATGTATTCTTTACTCACTTGATTTTGAAAAGATTTATCGATTTATGGCAGAGGAAAAATGGGATAAAATTGCAAAAAAACTAATAAAAATTTCCAGGACACTTGAAGCCTCAGGTGCCGAGTGTATATTAATTTGTACAAATACTCTTCATATTGTTGCCGATATAATTGAAGAATCAATAGTAATACCTTTAATTAATATTTGTTTATGTACTGCTAATAAAATTTCTCAGGATGGGATAAATAAGATTGCTTTGCTTGGCACTAAATTTACGATGGAGCAAGATTTCTTTAAAGAAAAAATTGCTACGAAAGGTATTTTAACAATAACTCCCGACAAAAAAGAACGTGAATTTATTAACGATGCAATCTTTAATGAATTGGGACATGGAATAATAAAAGAGAAAACTAAGATTGCTTTTAAAGAGATTATAGAAAATCTAAAAGCAAAAGGTGCTAAAGGAATTGTGCTGGGCTGCACCGAAATTCCATTGCTCATAAAACAATCAGATTTTGATATACCTATTTACGATACAACTTCGATTCATGCAAACTCGGCAGTTGATTTTGCTTTGCTCTAACCTAAAACCAAAAGCCCAAATTCAAAAACAACATAACTCCTGAATTAAGGTTAGATCCCATTACCGACAATTGAATAGGGCCTATAAAACTATCGTAACTACCGGTTATTCCATATCCAAAAGCCAAATTCTTCAAATCATACATATCTTCAAATTCAGATACATTAGCCCCTGCATCGGTTCTTAGAGTTAAATACATTTTTTTCATAAAGTTGTACCTTAGCTTCATTCTTGCAATTTCCATATAATATCCATAAGTCTGAATAAAATGCAAGCCCGTAAAATCAACACAGGTAGCAATATAATTATTTGGATTTAAGCCTCCCGCTGCAAAAAGATGTTGTACGGGAACAACTTCATCTTGCTTCATAGTTATTCCAACAAAATACCCCGGATTTAATACAAATTTATCCGAAAGCTTCAAGTAGTGCTCATATTTCATATAAGCGATTCCAGAATTAGTAAACAAATCTTTAATAACATTTTTTGATAAAGGCATTATGTATTCAAATCTAACTTCAGATGTAAATCCTTTTGTGGGAAATAAAGATCGGTTTCGTGTATCGGCATTTAGTGAGGCAAACACGGTACCATAGCTTGAAAATTTTTGAAATTCAGTAAAAAGCGTATCAACGCCTATTCTTTGCTTGAAGCGAAAATATTCATATTCAAATCCGGCACGAAAATTATACAGATTTTTAAAAACCGAGTTAAGAAATACTGAAGCTTTATAATTAGTAAAATTAAGACTATTGACTTTAACATCTTTCTCATAATCATCAAAATCAAATGAAAACATGTCAAGTTTTACGCCGAATCCGAGTTTTGTACCGTTATCAATTATATAAAGAGTTTTTAGCCGGGGGTTTGAACCTAAAACCAGTTCGGCAAACAATTTTGATCGTTTCCCAAAAACATTTCTAAAAACACCGTTTACGAAAAGGCTTCCCAAATAGTCGCTATCGTAATGTAAACCTCCCGAAAGATATCCCGGGTCAGCTTCCTTAATATCTAATATCAGATTGTTATTATCATTTTCCTGTTCAAATTTGTAAAACACATGTTCGAAAAATCCCGAACCATACATCTGGTTAATATCTCTTTCTATTTCATCAAACGAAATATATGAATTATTGGATTCGGAAAAGAAATTTTTGAAATAATTTTTTGGCATTTTCTCATATCCCCTAAAAATAACCTTGTTTACAAAAACCGAATCAAGAGGTTTTGTATCGTACTTTTTAATTGGCCTAAATTCAATTGCATTTAATGAATCGGCTAATGATTTTAATTTATTAAAATACTTTCTTCCAACCTTCTCACCAACAGCAATAATAGAATCATAATCTTCAAAATTCATCATTCCAAATTGCATTTTAATAGGTATATAATAATTGGTTAATTTGTAACCTTCTGTATTTGCAGAAACTCTATGATAGGCAATAATTTGATCGATCACCGAAGTAATTGTATTTAATTTATCAATACTTTTTGTTAAGCCGGATTGAACGTCCAAGCCAACAATAATTTCTGCTCCCATTCCTTTTACCTGTTTAACGGGGTAATTATCAACCACTCCCCCGTCAACCAGATAATCGCCATTATAATATGTTGGAGAAAAATATCCGGGAATTGACATGCTTGATCGAATTGCCATCGGCAAATAACCTTTATTGAGTACAACGGCATCACCATTTAGCAGATTAGTTCCGATACAAATAAAGGGAGTTTGTAAGTCATTGAAATTTGTGATATTATAAGCCGGTGAAAAATATTTATTTAGCATCAGATTAACATTCTGCCCCTGAAAAAGAGATGCGGAAAGGCCTATCTTTTTATTTTTTATAGGCAGGGAAACAATGAATTTTTCACCAAATGCTTTTTCTTCAAACGAAATGTATTTTCTTGAAATTTTATCCTGCATAATTGCATCCCAATTCTGCGACCTTATGATTTTTGCAATCGAATCGGGGGCATAGCCAATTGCATAAAGCCCTGCCATTATACTGCCTATACTTGTCCCTCCGATGTAATCAATTCTAAGCCCTGCCTCTTGAATTACTTTCAATAAGCCAATATAAGCAAATCCTTTGGCCCCTCCTCCACTCATTACAAGCCCAACGCTTGGCCTTTTTGATATTTTACTATCTGGTTTGTTTTGTGAAAAAGAATAGAAGTTAATTATCAGAATTATAAGAATAATAAGGCTTGGGGAGATGTATGTTTTCTTTTTCATGCACATTGATGTTTATTCATATTTTGAATTAAACAAAAATAACAATATTTCTGTTTGATATAAAAATTTTATGTTGGCTGTTTTCAGTCGGCAGTCGGCAGTCGGCAGTTGGCAGTCTTCAGTCTTCAAATTGCTGACTTTTTGATTTAAGAAGTTCGTTTATTTCTTTTAAATATTTGTTTTCCTGCTCCAAAAGGCTGTTTTTGTTTTTTAGAAATCTGTTTTCTTCAATGGTTAGCTGTGTTTGTTTGGCTGATTTATCTGTTTCATGGATGAAATATTGAAAGAAGTTATGGTTTAGGGCTTTGGAGATTTCGTTTAAGCGAGTGAGTTGCATGGTGTTTGAGTTTAGTATGCGGTAAAGTGCTTGCGAGCTTATGTTAAGCTTTGATGCGAGGGTGGAAATTGAGATATGCTTACTGTGACAATGTTTTTTGATGATGTTTCCTATTTGTATCATAGCGTTATGTATTTATTTTCTTTGCAAATATACAATTTTTTAAACGGTATATTGAATTATGTAAACGGTTTATACACTTTTATAAACTGAACATTGATTTTTATAAACGGATTATTGATATTCGTAAACGTTATATTGATTTATATAAACATTATTTTAATTTTGATAAACGGTATATTGTATTTTATTAGCGGTATGTTGTTTTTGGAAGGCGGAATGGAGAATTGAGAATTGGGATTTGATGGTGATAGCTCATTTTTGGTTTATGGAATGGCGAGGAAAAGGAATAAGTTGAAATTTTTTTATATTTTGTTTGGTGATATGAAGTGTTTTTTGTTATTTTGATGGAAATTTAATTTTATAAGGGTTACGTTTGGTTTTTTTGAA